>JADGBA010000036.1:1238-9126 GCA_015231685.1 Candidatus Omnitrophota bacterium
GCAACCCCATGGTTTCATCGAACCCGAACATCAAATTCATATTTTGTACCGCCTGGCCCGCCGCTCCTTTGAGAAGATTGTCAATCGCGGTCATAATCACCACGGTGCCCGTGGAAGCGCGTCGCGCCAAGCCGATGTGGCACTGGTTGGTATTTTCTACATTCGCCGTTTCGGGGTATTCACCCTCAGGCAACACATGAACAAAAGGCTCCGCGGCATAGCGTTCATTAAAGGCCTTCCGCAGACCCGCGTAGGAGCCTTCGCCCTTGAGATGCGCATAAATAGTAGTCAGAATGCCACGGCGAATGGGCAAAAGATGCGGCACAAAATCAAAGTCAGCCCGGCATCCAAAATTCTCAAAGGCTTGAAGAATTTCTCCTTCATGGGAATGCGCGGACACCTTGTAGGCCTTGAAATTCTCAGACACTTCCCCGAATAGAAGAGCCTGCGACGCCTTGCGGCCGGCGCCGGTCACTCCGCTTTTGGCATCGATCGTGATTCCGCCGGTCCAATCGAACCTGCCGCCAAGAAGCGGCAATAACCCCAGAATGGATCCTGTCGGATAGCAGCCCGGATTGGCAAGAAGAGCCGCGCCCCTGATGTGCTCGCGATTCATTTCCGGAAGCCCGTACACCGCTGTGTTCAGGCGGGCCGCGTCCGAATGCTCAAACCCATAGAACCGCGGGTACCACTCGGGATTTTTCAGCCGGTAATCAGCGCTGATATCGATCACTCGGCACTTGTCGAGAAGTGCCGGAGCGAAACGCATCGATACCTGATGAGGCAGGGCCAAAAAAACAACATCTGCGTTCCTGACCGCTTCATCCGGATCAAAAACCTTACACTCAAGGTTAACACGATTTTTCAGTGAGGGAAAAAGCTCTTCCACCCGGCGTTCCCGGTCCTGCCTCGCGCTGGCATACACCAAATCAACTCCGGGATGATAAGCCAATAACCGCAGGATTTCCTCACCACTATATCCTGTCACCCCAACCAACGCCGCCCGCACCTTTTTGCCTGACATCTGCTGATCCTCGAATGATTCGCTCTGATTAGTGACTAAGAGCCGTCATTATAATCACTTAGAGAAGATACTGTCAAAGAAATTGAAGACAAAAAAATCACATCTTATTGAAAACAAACACGTTATAAATTTATTGGGAGCATCGCCACTACCCCGGAAACACACGCTTTTAGGAACAAACAGAGCGTTTAGCGCTTGGAGTATTGGAAGCGTCTGCGGGCTCCGCGCTGACCGTATTTCTTGCGCTCTTTCATGCGCGGGTCACGCGTGAGGAAGGGTCCTCGCCGCAATTCGGTGTGATAGGCTGCGTCCACTTTGGCCAACGCCCGGGAAATTCCCAGACGAACCGCGCCGGCCTGTCCGGCTTTTCCTCCGCCGGAAACGCGCACCTTGAAGTCGTACTTATCTGCAACCTTCAAAAGCTCCAGAGGTTGCATGATCACCATTTGAAGAGTGGGTCTCTGCAAATACTCGATTGAATCCAGCCCGTTAATCACAATGCGTCCCGATCCGGGGATCATCCACACCCGAGCCGTGGAGGTCTTCCTCCGGCCGATGGTATGAATCGCATCCGGTGTAACCTTGATCGGCTTTATCTCGACGGCCTGTGCGGTGCTTGTATCTTCGCTCATTCGGTGTCCTGAATCCTTGTTAGATAACGGTTAAAGGTTGCGGCTTCTGAGCCGCGTGCGGGTGATTCGCATCGGCATACACAAAAAGCTTCTTCGCCATATGATGTCCCAACGTCGTCTTGGGCAGCATCCCCTTGATGGCAGCCTCCACCGGACGGGTGGGGTGCTTTTCCATCTGCGTCTTCATGGGGATTTCCTTAAGTCCGCCCGGAAACCCCGAATAGTTTTTGTAAACCTTCTGGTCGATTTTCCGGCCGGTCACCCGAACCTTGGCGGCGTTGATGACCACCACAAAATCTCCGGTATCCAGATGCCGGGTGTAGCTCGGCCGATGCTTGCCCATCAGGACCCGCGCCGCGCGAGCCGCGAGACGCCCCAGAATTTGGCCGTCAGCATCAATCACGTGCCATGCACGTTGGTTCTTGTCGAGTTGAATATTTTTTCCTATGGTCGTGCCCATAAAATCTCCCTCAATGTGGGTAAGAAGTCGCATAGTATAAGACGAATCCCCCTCCATGTCAAACTATCTTTAGCTCCCGATTTAAACAATTTGGGACTGTCCCAAAATACCCCTTAAGCCTGTCCCCTATCCGGCGCTGTGCGGCGGGGTCTCCCGGATCTTCACAAACGAATTGCTTGCAGATGATACACGGCTCCGCCAAAAAGGCTGCGGCAACACACATCCCCGAATCCCTCACGCATCAAAAGATCGCACGTCTCTTGGGCGGTCAAAAACCTGGAAATCGATTCCTCAAAGTAGCGGATTGCCCGCGGGTCCTTCAGTGTCACCCGCGCCCAAAGCGTTCCGGCCGTTCTCATGAATAACCGAAGAAAACCGCGTCGCCACGCCGATTCAGGGCGAAAAACATCCAGAACAGAAAGAACTCCTCCGGGTCTCAGCCCGTCACGAATTCGCGCGAGCACTTGATGAATCTCGTCCTGCACGTTACGAAGAAGAAATCCGCACAACACCGCGTCAAAGCGCGGTTCGGGAATGAAAAAATCAGCCGCACCGCCCCGAACCCATCGGATGAGCCCCGATTGCGGGTCATGGATACACTTATTTTGCGCCAGAGCAAGCATGGCTTCCGAAAAGTCCACGCCCACAACCTCACCGCGACCCAAAAGCCGCTGCGCACTCAAAAAAGCCAGATCACCGGTGCCGGTTCCGAGGTCCAAAACGCGCATCCCCGGCTTCACGCAATCCACGGCTTGCCGCTGCCAAATCCGATGCAACCCCAGACTGATTCCTGTATTGAAGCGGTCGTACCCTCCGGACATGGAATTGAACAATTGCCGGATGGTCGACCCGGACGAGCCAATCATTGACGAAAACACCCTCCGGCTAGATAATATGACCGAATGGGGTAATCTACTATGGACCCACGCAAATTACAAGCGGATCTCATAAAGACGCGCCGACAGCTGGTCCTGCTCTACGAGATCGGCAACCTGATGCGGTCCACCCTCAATTTCGATGAGACGGTTTTTTTAATCTTGAGTGTCGTGACAAGCCATGAGGGGTTAGGCTTCAACCGCGCAGTACTCTTTCTCGCCGACCCTCAGAAGACACGGCTCACAGGCGCGATGGGCGTCGGTCCGGCCAATCCCGAACGGGCCGCGGCCATTTGGCATGACATTACGCAGAACGAGATCCACCTTCAAGCCTTTCTCGATATATTCCGCAAATCCGGCGGGCAAATCGATGAGGAGCTCAATCAGATCGTGCGCTCCCTTTGGGTTGATCTGTCCCACCCCTCGGAACCCCTGACCAAAGTTTTTATATCGGACAAACCTTTCGCGGCCCTGTCTGACGAAACCCGCAGCCGCATTTCCGACCGCGTCCTGGACCGCCTTGGCGCCCGACACTTTGTAGCGGTTCCGGTCCGCGGGAAGGACGAAACCATCGGCGTACTTGTCGTAGACAACTTCGCATCCCACAAAATCATCGACCGCGCCGACATCTTGAACCTCTCGATGGTTGCGGATCATGGGGGTCTGGCCATCCAAAACGCAAGGGTCTTTGACCGCGCCCTCATTGCATCGAAGAAAGATTCGTTGACCGGATTATGGAACCACGCCCATTTTCAGGACATTTTGCTGCAGGCGCTCAAAACCTCTGAGCTTCACCACCTGCCCGTCAGCCTTGTCCTTTTTGATGTGGATGACTTCAAGCGATACAACGATCATCTGGGACACCAGCAGGGCGACCGAGCCCTCAGGTTTATATCCGAAGTTGCCCTCCGGAACATCCGCAAAAGCGACGCGGTATGTCGCTACGGAGGAGAAGAGTTCGCCATGATCCTTCCCGCGACCACCAAGGAGCAGGCTATTCTAATCGCCGAGAAACTGCGTCATGAAATCGAACAGGAATCCTTGCGGCATCACAACATGAACCCCCTTAAGCCGTTGACGATTTCGATGGGAGTGGCGTCCTCACCTCAGGACACCTCGGAAAGAGAAAAACTGATCTACTGCGCGGACGCGGCTTTGTATACCGCCAAATCACTCGGAAAAAACACAGTTATTTCTTTTGATAACCAGCCGGCTGAAGTCCTTTAAACCTTCGCCTCCTCTTCCACTTCCTTGGCGTCACTGAATATTTTTCGGCCTGAGGGCAGTTTTGTGTCGGGCATCGCCTGAGATTCCCCAAACTTCACGGAAACCACCTTGGACATACCGGACTTTTCCATCGTAACCCCGTAAAGGACATCCGCCACGGCCATAGTACGCTTGTTGTGCGTAATGACGATAAACTGTGTCTCCTTAAGAAAATCCTGCAGAACGCTGGTGAATCTCTGAACATTAACATCGTCCAACGGCGCATCGATTTCGTCCAGAACGCAGAAGGGGCTCGGTTTGGCTTTGAACACGGCAAACATGAGAGCGACCGCCGTCATGGCCTTTTCGCCGCCGGATAAGAGCGAGATCGTCTGCAGCTTCTTTCCTGGAGGACGCGCGACGATTTCAATACCGCTTTCGAGCACATCCCCTTCGTCCAAAAGAATGATTTCCGCGTGACCGCCTCCAAAAAGCAGCTTGTAATACTCGACAAACGATGTCTGGATTTTGGTGAAGGTTTCGATGAATAGCTCGCGCGTGGTTCGATTGATTTTGATGATCGCCTTATGAAGATCGTCCTTGGCTTTGAGGAGGTCTTCCCGCTCTCGGGACAAAAATTCATAACGGGCCTTGAGCTCGTCACACTCCTCCACCGCGATGAGATTAATCGGGCCTACCTTGGCCAAGCGCTCCCGCAAAATTTCGGCGTCCCCGGACTCGAGCAGCGCCTCACCCTCTACCGCAGGAGCCGCCTCCAAGACAGAGAGGTCAACTTGGTATTGATCCTGAATCCGGTCATGTATGCGCGACAAAGAATGGCGGATTTCGGTCGATTCCATCTCCAGTTGATGCCGTCGGCTTCGGGCGTTCTCCAGTGAAGCGCCCAGCTCGGCCTGCCGCTCTTTGACGGCCTCGAGATTTGCCAGCGCCTCGGTCCGTTCAGCGGCCAGACGGTTGTGTTCCTCCAGAAGATGCACGCGCTCGGCATCGTGACGCTGAATGAGCTCAGTGATCTCATGCAATTTTTGGCGCGTATCTTCCTCCCGCTCCCCGATTTGAGTCTTCTCCCGTTCCCGGGAATGCATCGCGTCTGCCTCATCAGCAACGAGACGGCGAATCTGATTAATCCGCTCTTCCGCCTCCCCGAAGCGCTCGAACGCGGTTTCCCATTGCGCACGCTGCCGGGATACCGCAACGAGAAGCTCTTCCTTCTGGACCGTTTTTTCAGAAATGGCCTGCCGCGTAGCCGAGAGAGCCCCCTCCCTCGTAGTCAGAATCGTTTGGAGAAGCTGTTCACGCTCCGCGAGCGCGGCAGACTCCCGCTCCAACTCCGCAATGGAATCCGCAAGCTGACGGCTGTGGTCATCCGCCGAGCGAACCTTTTGCGCAATACCCTCACGAGCCTGGCCCAGATGCCCCTGCTGGAATTCCAAATCCGCAAGCCGGATTTGCAGCTTGGACAACCGTTGGGCGTACTCCCGAATCAAAGCCTCAAGAGCGTTTTTTTCATCAAGAAGACGCTCACGGCGCTCAGACAACCGTTCCTTATCCAAAGAAAGCTCGACCATTTTTCCGCGAAGCTGACGGATCGCGTTTTCCCGGTCAAATATCCCCTGACCGTCATTTTCTGCCGAACCGGCAATAGCTTGTATCCCCCCAAAAACGTCCCCTTCCCGAGTCACGAAGGTGCACTTGGGATAGCGTCGCGCAAGATCACTCGCCCGGCGCAAATCATCCGCCAAAAAAGTACTTTCCAGAAGATTTTGAACCATCGGGGCAACGCGCTCTGAAGTCCTCACAAAATTCAGAAGTTTTTGCACACCGGCGTCAGCCCCAGGCGTATCTTCGGAGGCCATACGGAAACCGGGGACCGCCGCATCCAGGCGGGCAATCATTGCGGACCCCTTCTGGCCGCTTTTGAGCTTCCATATCGCATCAAACAAACCTTCCTCTGTAGAAACCACCACGGCGCGCGCCGCTAGCGCAAGCCCCGCTTCCACAGCCAGCTCGTACCCGCGTTCAACCTCCACCAAATCCACGAGCGCACCCAAAATATGTTGATTCAGCTCGGGGTCCGCTGCTTTTGCCTCCAGCAAAAATCGCGTACCCTGCGAATACCCCTCATGACGCCGGGCCATGGTTTCCATCACCTCGAGCCGTGATTGACCGGAGGAAATCTCTCCGATCATCTGATCCCATTGCCCCTGAAGAATCGTGATCTCGGCCTGAGCGTGTTCAAGCGCATTTTCCAACCGTTCCCGCTCATGGACGATCGAACGCACCTCCGCAGTCCCTTCCTGCAATGTCTGGCCGTTCTGTTCAAGCCGCGATTCCGTCTCGGTGAGTTCTGTGGCAAGGCGGACCTTTTCACGCCCAACCTCCTCCTGACGAATGCGGTTGTCCTGCATTGCGCCTTCCGCTTGACGCATTTCGTTATGGATTTGAGCCATCTGCGATCGTCCCTCTTCCAGAGCTGCGGACCGGTCAGAAGATTCGGCCTGAAGACGCTCGATCTCCATATCCGTTTCTTCTTTTCTTCTTTGGACTTCGCCAAGGCTTGCGTCGCCGGCTTCCTTTTCAGCGCGAATCTGTTCAAATTTATCGACCGCATCCGACTCTTGCGCGCGAAGGTCCCTGATCCGTTCCTGAGAACGTTCGGACGCCGATTCCAGCTCCCCGAGTTTTTGCGTCATCTCCTCAAGATAACCCGCAAAAATCGCCTTTTTTTCTTCGGAATTACGGATCTGATTCTCCACCACGAGGTGCGCGCTTCGCGCTTCGGCGAATTTGCTTTCGACCGACTCAAAACATCCTTCGGCCGCCAGAAGCGATTGGCGGACCTCATCTTCACGCTCGCGCAACTCATTTTCGTGCCCCGCCACCCCCTCGCTCTCTTGGAGAACATCGTTGATGCGGCACATCAGTTCAGAGCGTTTTTCGGCTGCCTTGGATAGGTCGTAGGCCTTCAGGCGCTCAAAATCCTTCTTGTACTTCTCCGCTTTTTTGGCCTGGCGCTCCATGCTTTCGATCTGGCGCTTGAGCTCCGAAATGATGTCATTAACCCGAAGCAGGTTCTGCTCCGTCGCTTCCAGATTCCTCAAGGCTTCCTTTTTCTTTGCTTTGTAGCGCGTGATCCCCGCCGCCTCTTCAAAAAGGACGCGGCGGTCCTCGGGGCGGGCACTCAAAACCTGATCAATTTCTCCCTGCTCAATCACCGAATAATTACCAATTCCGAGTCCGGTGCCCGCCAGCAGACTTTGGATGTCCTTCAGACGTACGATGTTTTTGTTCAGCAAATATTCGGATTCACCGCTTCGGTAAAGACGGCGCGTCACCATCACTTCCTCAAAATCGATGGGAAGCGCCTTGTCGTGGTTGGATAAAACGAGAGAGACCTCGGCAAAATTGACAGGCTCCTGAGTTACAGTCCCGCTAAAAATAACATCTTCCATCTTATTGCCGCGGAGGGATTTCGCGCTTTGCTCACCCAGAACCCATTTGATCGCATCACTGATATTGGATTTGCCACAACCGTTAGGCCCGACCACAGACGTCATTCCTGTATTGAAATTCAAAACGGTTCTCTGTGCAAATGATTTAAATCCAAAGACTTCCAGCGATTTAAGATACATAGGGGTTCCTTACGTTAGCGCCAAATTTGTTAGGTTAA
>JADGBA010000036.1:9136-10777 GCA_015231685.1 Candidatus Omnitrophota bacterium
GGGTTGTCAAATAATTAATACTATTGATGCCTGCATACTAATGAGTAAAAAAACGTATAACCAGAGGAAAACGAATAGTAAGCACTTACAGCGACTGAATCGCTAGAACTTCCTTAATACAAGGCAAGTGTTGTGCCCCCCAAACCCAAGCGCGGTGGACATCACGACATTCGCGTTGGATTTCCGGGCGGTGTTGGGGATGTAGTCAAGATCGCATTCGGGATCCGGATGATTCAAATTGATGGTAGGATGCAATACTCCGGTTTCGACAGATTTTGCGCAGGCGACAAATTCAACCCCTCCCGCGGCGCCCAACAAGTGCCCGGTCATGGATTTCGTGGAGCTCACCTGCAGCTTTTTGGCGTGCTCCTTGAACGCGGCCTTCATCGCCAACGTTTCGATTTTGTCGTTGAGCGCGGTTGATGTTCCGTGAGCGTTCACATAACCAATATCTTCCGGATTAACTTTGGCGTCCTTCAACGCGAGCTCTATCGCTCGCCGCGCACCGTCCCCGTTCGGCTCCGGAGCGGTCATATGATAGGCGTCTCCGGTCATGGAAAATCCGATCAATTCAGCATAAACATGCGCTCCTCGTGCCTTGGCGCGCTCCATCTCCTCAAGCACAACGATCCCGGCACCCTCGCCGATAACAAATCCATCTCTTTCCTTATCAAAGGGGCGCGATGCGCCCTCAGGATCATCGTTGCGCCGCGAAAGCGCTTTCATTGAGCAGAAGCCACCAACTCCGAGCGGCGTCAGAGCGCATTCCGCACCCCCCGCAAGCATGACGTCCGCTTCTCCCCGCTGAATAACCCGGAATGCCTCTCCGATCGAGTGACTTCCGGTTGCGCACGCAGTGACCACAGCAAAATTCGGACCCTTTAGACCCAGAAGTATCGAAAGCCAGCCGGATGCCATATTGATAATGAGCATCGGAATCATGAAGGGCGAAAACTTTTTGGTTCCGAACTTTTCCCACAAACTTTGACACTTCTCGACGATCTGGAGAGAACCGATTCCAGAGCCGATGATGACTCCGCACCGCTCGGGGTCGATAGTCTCAGCTTTCAACCCGGCATCCTGCCATGCTTCCAACCCGGCCCAAACAGCCAGCTGGGTAAAACGCTCCATGCGACGCGATTCCTTAACAGGAATACGTTCGGTGGGCTCAAAATGCTTCACCTCTCCCGCAATTTGGGAATCAAGAAGCGAGGGGTCAAACAAAGTGATCCTGGAAACCCCGGATTTGCCGGCGATGAGATTCGCCCAAAAATCCGGGACGTTGTTACCGATTGGCGTGATGGCGCCAAGCCCGGTAACGACGACGCGTCGTTCGTTCATTACGCGTTATTCGCTTGAAAGGTTTTTTGCTTTTTCTTCGATGTAACCGAGCGCTTCGCCGACTGTGGAAAGCTTTTCGGCGTCCTCATCCGGAATTTCGATTCCGAATTCTTCTTCGAGCGCCATTACCAATTCCACCGTATCCAGGGAGTCGGCCCCCAAATCATCAGTGAATGATGCCTGATCGACAACTTCCTCGATCTTTACGCCCAACTGTTCCGCAATGATTGACTTCACTTTATCTTTGATTTCCGGGCCTCATCCGGCGGTCGAAAAGGCGATTGCGGCGTGTCAGGCAGC
>JADGBA010000037.1 GCA_015231685.1 Candidatus Omnitrophota bacterium
AGGACCCCCGAGCCGCAAAGCGGGGCTTTCGATTTTTTTCCATTGGCACCGTGATCGGACACGGACTGAAACGGATCACACATGACGGAAAAACCAAATCTTTTCCCAAAATTCACGACCACCACTTCGGCCCCGCCTGAAACGATCGGGCTTGGTGAGCGACTGGGCAAGCGGCTCCTGCCGGGCTCCGTTTTGATGCTTTCGGGAGATCTGGGGACTGGCAAGACCACCTTCATCAAGGGGCTTGCACGCGGACTGGGCTTCGAGGCGGATCTGTCCGAAGTCCTGAGCCCTTCCTACGTTTTGGTTCGCGAAGTGCCCTGTTCCGTTATTTTGTATCACGTGGATCTCTACCGCCTGAACCGCGTTGCCGGCGAAGACGCCGCGGGGATCATGGATTGCATGCAATCGGGCGGCGTGACCGCAGTGGAATGGGGGGAGAAGGCACGGGAGATTTTTCCCAAAGCTTTTTTGAGCGTCAAGATTTCTTATAACGGCGAGTTGGGCAGGGATATTTGTTTTGAGGGAGTCGGGGGGTTTCAGTGGCTCGGGAGCAAAAAGCTTTGAAGCGATCACCCAAAAACCCAGTGATTCTGGCCTTTGACACCTCGGGCCAGTCATTCGTGGCGGCAGTGTCTGATCCGCGGGGGAATTTGTTTGAGAGCCGCACCGGGGATTTTGCGCGGCATTCAGAAATCATGTTCGATGCCATTCGCAGGCTTCTCGATAAAAGCAAATGTGCCTTTGATGATTTGGACGCGATCGCGGTGGGTCTGGGGCCGGGGTCGTTCACCGGGATTCGGGTCGGAGTAACGGCGGCGAAGGTGCTTGCGTATGCATGCGGGGCGCGGTTGATCGGCATTCCGAGCCTCGAGATCATCGCGCGACCCGCGGCGGGCGGCGCCCGTCCGGTGTGCGTGGTTCAGGATGCGCGGCGTGAACGCGTCTTCACCGCGGCATATCAGGCGAAGCGATGTGTGTCGCGGCCCCAACTCAAGCATACGGGAGATTTTCTTTTTGGGATCAAGAGGGAGTGGCGTTACACGGGCGATGGGATGGCCCTGTTCGGCGCCACGCTCGAAAAAAAGCTGGGCCGGGGCGGCTGGGTTCGCGACCGCCGGCAGTGGAGCCCGCAGGCGCCGGCCCTAATGGCATTGGCGCTGGAGCGGTACCGGGACAAACGATTCGCGGACCCGATGCGTCTGGTTCCGCTCTATCTTTATGAGAAAACCTGCAATGTCACGAAGCCCAAAAAATAATTCCGCAACCACGTGCGTCGTGGATCTAGCCGCCATTCGCCATAACATCCGGTGTATTCTTGGCGGCCTTGGGCCGTCCGCCCGCGCCCTCCTTGTCGTGAAAGCGGAGGCCTACGGCCACGGCATGGTCCCGGTGGCTCGAGCGGTTTCCCGGGTGAAGGAGATCGCCCTTCTCGGTGTTGCCACAGGCGCGGAGGCGCTGGAATTGCGTCAGGCGGGAATTCGCAAGCCGGTTCTGGTGCTCGGGGCCCTGCCGGTGGCCGATTTGCCGGAACTTATCCGAAAGGGTGTAGCGGTCACACTTTCAACCTACGACGAGGCGGTCCGTGTTGACCGGATTGCCCGGCGCCTCGGCCGGATGGTGAAAGTTCATGTCGAATTCGATACCGGCATGGGGCGTCTCGGGGTTCCCTACGCCGAAGGATTGAAGTTGATGTTTCAGATCAACGCTTTTTCCTCAATGCAGCTGGAGGGAATGTACACTCACTTTCCGTCTGCGGAGACGGATGATGTGGAATTCTCCCAAAAGCAGATCCGCATCTTTTCGATGGCGGCCGAGTTGTTCCGGGAAATGTACCCGCGCCGGCTTAAGTACGTGCATATGGCCAATAGCGCGGGAATTTTTGCCCACACCGCCTCACGCTTCAATCTGGTGCGTCCGGGGCTTTTGGCTTACGGCGTGAATCCTTTTGGAAAAGGCCGACTGCCGTTTACGCCGCTGCCGGCTATGAGTCTCAAATCGCGGATTGCGCTCATCAAGGTGTGTCCGAAGGGCGGGACCGTGAGTTATGGACGGACCTATCGCGCCAGGCGTCGGACGCACATCGCCGTTTTGCCGGTGGGTTATTCCTCAGGGTATCCCTTCCGCCTCTCCAACCGGTCGAGCGTTCTCATCGAAGGCCGGCGTTATCCGGTTGCGGGGAGAGTGACGATGGATCATCTCATGATTGACTTGGGGCCGAAGACTCCGTATCGAGCCGGGCAGGAGGTCGTGCTCCTTGGTGAGTCCGGCCCAAAGCGCATCACTGCGGAGGAATTGGCGCGTTTGGCGGGGACGATTCCGTATGAGATTGTCACCGGCGTGCACCCCAAAATTAGAAGGGTGTATAAGCAGTAGGTTGTGCTATAATAAATCGGTTTATGATTAATATAGTTAACTTCTGCAGATCAGTCTCAGTCCGAAAATGAGGAGAGTCTAATGAGAAGAGCGTGTATGTTTTTTGCGGCGGCGCTTTTGATGGTTTTTTCCGCGGCCGCGTATGCCGGGGACGAGGGGGGCGCCACGACCAAGGCGCCCGCCACCAATATTGAGCCGGGAAATACCGCTGTCAGCAAATCAGCCTCTTGCAATCAAACCGTTGGGTATGTGGCGACTTCGCGCCCAAAGTGCGCCAAGAAGTGCATCATGCCCAAATCCGACAAGGATTGGCAGAAGACCTGCCGTCTGAATCAGGATGTCGGATCCGGTCCGGCCTACCGGAAGAATTTGATTTTTCAGACGATTGACGGAGCCGGGAGCGTGGTGGGCGGAGTTGTGGGTACTGTCGGCGGCGCTTTGACGCGTCTTGCCGGACCGCCTCAGCTTGTGGATCCCAACGCCAAGGTGCCGCCGGTTGTGGGGTTTGTTGGCGATATCGCTGAGAGCGGACGGCGTACAGTGGAGGCTTCAGGTCTTCTGGTTGGCGAAGTCTGGAAAGGCTCCACAGAACTCGCAACCGCCTGGGTGATGCCCGACAAATAAACAGCGATATTCTTCAAGCAGGAGACGAGCGGCTGTTTGCCGGTTAAGGCGAACGGCCGTTTGCTTTTCCGATTCTGATATAATCAAAACCTATGAGAGATCGCTCTTACGGAATCATCCCGTACTCAGGGGAAACGACCGGGAGGCAATACCTGCTCATTCGGCACCGGGCGGGGCACTGGGGTTTTCCCAAAGGTCATGCCGAGGATGGGGAGACTCCCAGACAGGCAGCAGTGAGGGAATTCGAGGAGGAGACAGGCTTGTGTGAATACCGGCTTCTTCCGGGCGCGAAGTTCGAGGAGCGGTACGACTTTGACAAAAAGGGGCGGCGGGTCCGCAAAACGGTCACATACTTTCTGGCGGAGGTCCGGGGCGGGACCGTCCGGGTTCAAGAGGACGAAATCGCGGACCACGCCTGGCTGACCTACGAGTCCGCCGGGAGCCGTATCACATTTTCTGAATGCCGCCGCGTCTTGGATGAAGCGCACGGTTATCTCAGCGAACAAGCGAAGGAGTGAGTGCAATGGAAGGCAAAGACAATCCGCCAAACCAGGAAGAGCTGGGTCGCGAGTTCATGGATTTTATGAAAAAAATGATGGCCGCCAATCCGACGGCTGCACCTGAGGCTATACGCGAAAAGACCGGAGAGAAGCCACCGGCCCAAAAGGTCCGGAACTTCGAATTCAGCTTCAAACCCAAGGATGTCAAAAAGCATCTGGACCGCTTCGTGATTCGTCAGGACGAGGCGAAACGTGTCCTGGCCACGGCGGTGTGCGATCATTACAATCATGTCCGGTTGTTTCAAGAGAATTCCGGAAAGGGTTCCTACGCCAAGCAAAACGTGCTGATGCTCGGTCCGACCGGGGTGGGCAAAACCTATCTCATTCAGGTGCTGGCGGATCTTGTCGGCGTGCCGTTCGTGAAGGCCGACGCGACCAAATTCTCCGAAACCGGTTATGTCGGACTTGATGTGGATGACCTCGTGCGGGAGCTGGTGCACAAGGCAGACGGGGATGTGAAGCTCGCGCAGTACGGCATGGTGTATGTGGATGAAGTGGATAAGATCGCCTCCGCGATCCAGGCGCAGACCCGTGACGTTTCCGGCGCCGGGGTACAGCGGGGGCTTTTGAAGATCATGGAAGAAACGGATGTCCCGCTTCGCAATCCGCAGGACATGCAGTCGCAGATCCAGTCGATGATGGAATTTCAGCAGAAGGGCAAGGTGAGCCGTCCGTCAATCAACACCAAGCACATCCTCTTTATTGTGAGCGGCGCGTTTGACGGGATGACCCGCATTGTCGAAAAGCGCCTTAAATCCGGAGTGATCGGATTTCAGGCCGCCAAGGCGGCGGAATCCAAGCAGTTTGATCTTTTGTCGCAGGCCCAGACCCGGGATTTTATTGATTTCGGGTTTGAGCCTGAGTTTATCGGACGTCTGCCCGTGCGCGTGGTCTGTGAAGATTTGAGCGCGGAGGATTTGTATACGATTCTGAGGACCTCGGAAGGTTCGATTGTGCGGCAGTACCGTTCGGCGATGAAGGCGTACGGGATCGAGCTCCATATCGATGACCCCGCCCTCTGGGAGATTGCCAAGCAGGCCTCGGCGGAACGCACCGGAGCCCGGGGCCTTGTCACGGTGTTCGAAAAGGTATTTCGCGGACTCAAATACGAGCTCCCCTCGACCTCCATTCGTGTTTTGAATCTCACACCTCAAATGGTGAATGATCCGGTTCAGGGACTCAAAGAAGTGCTGCGTGAAGAACGCTCTGAGCGCAGCGCCGCCATTCTTGGTGAGATCGGGGATTTTGAGAAGAAATTTGCGGCGGAGCATGGGCTGAAGCTGGTTTTTGATAAAGATGCCCGGGAAAAGATAGTCGACCGGATTCTGGACGAATCCGGAGAAACCGGCGCTCTCCTGTCGGGACTCTTTTCCAATTATGGTTACGGGCTTAAGCTGATTCAGCAGAAAACCCGGCGAACCGTTTTCAAGATTCCCGCCGAAGGAATCTTCAATCCCAACGGTCTTTTGGACCGGTGGGTCAAAGAAGTCTATGGTTGATTGACCGGCTTCGGTAACGTGTTAGAATAACGTCAAAGTTGAGGAAAATCACATGAGATTTAGAAAGATTCTGTTGGTTGGTTTTGTGATGATTGTTGCGGGCGGATTCGTGCGGGATGCCGGAGCCGTGGATTTTGCCGAACATCGTGATGCTGAAGCAACAACGTCTCAGACTTATGAGAAGCCCAGCATCATCGATCCGGAGCTCCGCGCCGAGATGCGCAAAGCCGAGTACGAAGAGCACGCCAAGAAGTTTGAGTGGTGGCCCTCGGATGCCAAGCCCGCTCCCGTCAAGGACGAAGAGAAGGGGGGCTACTGGTGGTATCCCGACGAGCCCGGACAGGCGCGTCCCTGGGGCAACCGGGGGTACATCTATGTGTACAAGATCATCTTTGACTACAAGTCGGACGAATTGCCTCCTCCTCAGCCCGGAGAACTTCGGCCCTCGCTTCTGGTGCGCAAGATCATCAAGAACGTGAAGGTGTACTTTGACTACGATAAGGACGTTGTACGGGAAGACGCGAAGGTGATCCTTGATGCCGGCGTAAGGACCCTTTCACGGAACTCCAAAGCCAGCGTTTTGATCACAGGGAACGCGGATGTTCGGGGAACCGAGGAATACAATCTGAAGCTCGCGGCGTCGCGGGCGGAGTCGGTGGCACGGTATCTGGCATCCCGCGGGGTGACGGCGGACCGGATCCGGTTTGTGAGCCGCGGGAAACTGGATGCGGTGGCTCCGGTCACGGATCTTGTGGGGATGCAGAGGGATCGCAACGCGCAGTTCGTGGTCGCGGAGGTGGAAGAAGTGATGATGCCCTACCAGGGGCCGCCGCCGGGCGTGGACGCCAAGCAAATCAACGAAGACGTTTATCTCGTTGAGGAGAAGGAAAACCTGGAATCTACGGTCCAGGTGTCCGAGCGCGAATACACGATCAAACAGGGAGACACGCTTTCCAAAATCGCCAAGGAACAGCTCGGGAACGGGAACCGGTGGCGGTTTTTGTATCAATACAACAAGGACCGGATCAAGAATCCTGACAAGCTGATCCCGGGCCGCAAAATCAAGATTCCGGTCGAATGAACCATGAGTGAGGTGATCTGCCTGGATCTCGAAGGCGTGCTGATGCCGGAGGTCTGGATCAACGTCGCGAAGAAGACGGGGATTGCGGAGCTTAAGCGCACCACGCGCGATGAGCCTGATTACGACAAGCTTATGCGCTACCGCATCGGTATTCTGCATCGCGAGAAGATTCGTCTCAAGGATATTCAAAAGGTCATCGGAACCCTGAAGCCGCTCCCCGGCGCAAAGGCTTTTTTGACCAGGCTTCGTGCGTGCCGACAGGTGATCATTCTTTCCGACACCTTCTATGAATTCGCGGAGCCGATGATGAAAGCGCTCGATTATCCGACGCTTTTCTGTAATTTTCTCAATGTCAAAGCCAGCGGATACATCCGATCCCATCGAATGCGTCAGCATAACGGCAAAGAGCAGTCGGTCCGCGCCCTGCAGACCCTCAAGTTCCGCGTTCGTGCCGCGGGGGACTCGTACAACGATATCACCATGCTCAAAGCTGCGAACCGGGGTGTTCTTTTTTGTCCTCCCCCGAACGTGGTTAAGGACTTCCCTCAGTTTCAAGTCACCCGAACTTATCCGGCGCTTTTTAAGGCGCTCACGGACGGCCGGTGAAGCCGGATCTCCAGTTCACCATCCTTTGCGACGATCTCCGGATTGAAAACAACGGCAAGTTCATCTTGATCGGCCTCTTCGACAACATCGCCGCCGCGCGGCTGCCCGTGATCCACAAGAAATTCTGCGTGGTCAACCGGTGGGGGAAGGGCGAAGGCGAGTTCACCGATCAGACACGCATCGTCTGCGCCTACACCAATCAGGCCGTGGCCGAGTCCAAGCCGGTGACTTTCAAGCTCGAGACAATGGACATGCTGCACAACGTCGTCTCCCAGTTTCAGAACGTATCCTTTCCGGAAGAAGGCAAATACTGGGTGGAGGTTCATCTCAATGGGGAGCTGGTCCGTAGCTTTAACTTCTATGTCCGAAAGATCGCCGCGCCCAAAGCGCCTTAGCGTTACTCATATCGCGGGAGCGGTATTTGCCACGATCCTTGTGGCCCTTTTGGCCGCACCGGTACTCGCGGGTGACATCGACCTCGTGATGACCACGCAGGACGGCTCGACCAAGGTTTCTTTTCAGGATTCCAACCCCGCGGAAGTCGCCTCGGTGGATTCGGACGGCGATTTGACGGTCAACTCCATTGTTTTTAACGCTGGCGGAAGTGCCGTCACAACCATTCTCGATGAAGACGCCATGGGCACCAATTCCGCCACCGCGCTGGCCACCCAGCAGTCCATCAAGGCTTATGTGGATTCAGCTTTTGGCACGGCCAACGGGATTTCGGCCTTGGCCGTTATTGCGGACAATTCCGTCATTCGTGGTGATGGGGGCGAGCGAGGAGCTCAAGCTTCCGGTGTTTCCATCGACGACACCGGCAACCTCACCATAGGAGCGGGCACCGCCGATATCGATTACACCCTTACCTTTAACGGAGAAACCAGCGACGGCGTCCTCACCTGGATGGAGGATGATGATTATCTATTGTCCGCCGATACCCTGCTTTTTGCCGACTCAACCGCTGTCAAATTCGGCACCGGAGTCGATTCCTCGATCCTCTTCGACGGAGACTCCCTCAACATCACCGCCAACGCCGGGACAGTCACAGACGACATGGTCTTCACTGCCGACCAGTACACTCTCAACACCCAGGCCGACACGGATCTGGGTATCACCTTCACCGGCACCACCAATACAGGTGTCCTCACCTGGATGGAGGACGAAAACTACTTCTCCATGACCGCCCTGAAGCTCGCCACCGGCGGCACCTACGCCACCCAGATTCTCGACGAAGACGCCATGGGCACCAATTCCGACACAGCCCTCGCCACCCAGCAGTCCATCAAGGCTTATGTAGATAGCGCTTCCGGTGGTATTTCAAGAACTCTCCAACAGGTTTATGAGGCGGACGCGGACGGAGGAGACGCCACGATTGCTCTAACGGCGGCGGACGGTTCGGTGGTGATTTCCAATGCCGATGCAACGACCGGATCGGCCTACATGGTCAAGCTCGATCAGGACGATACAGCAGGCGTCATCGCTTTGCAGATCGAGCAGGCCGGCACCAGTGACTCCGTTCTTATTGATCACAACAGCACGGGCAATGCCCTGAATATCGACGCCGATGCCAATGCCGCCGGAGATGTCTATGGCCTGAGAATCAACGCCGCAAATGCGGGGGCGGGCGCCGCCTATTCGGCCGTTTTTGAAACCGGATATGTCGGGATCGGGACCGATGCCCCGCACGATAATCTTACCGTTGTCGATAGCGTGACTTTGATGAAGGGGGGAGGCTCAACCAACACGCTTTATTTTGCCGACGGAGCGACGGCCCCCAACACCTATGTAGGAAATATAACTTACAATCACGATGTTAATTCAATGTCTTTTGTTGTTAATGAAAATCAACGTATTCTCATTGACAGTAACGGGGATGTTGGCATCGGCACCAGCGCTCCCGACGGCGTTCTTGAAGTCAATATGGGAGTGGGTAAGGAAGTTCGGCTGAGTTACAACGATGCCAACGGCTCGGCAACAGATTACGCCAAATTCACTTTGGCGGATGACGGCGGCCTCACGATCACGACCGTGGATGCCGATGCGGCCTCGGCGGATATCGCGCTAATGCCGGACGGCAACGTCGGCATAGGAACCGCAAGTCCCGTCACCAAGCTCACTACCGAAGGCACGATCACCCTCAAGGAACAGGCCGCCGCCGATGCGGACACGGCCGCTTACGGTCAGATCTGGGTGAAGAGCGATGTTCCGAACACGTTGTGGTTTACCAATGATGCGGGGACGGATACGCAGCTTGGGGCCGGAGGCGCATTTGACTCAACCGCAGTAGACGCTACTACGTGGTCAGACGGCTCCAATGCCGCAAACGTTTGGACGTTTGACGTATCGGGTACAGACCATACGATGACCGCGGGAAATGGAATAATGACGTTTTCACATGATGTGAGTGTCGGTGGAAGTCTTAAGCAAGCCGACTCTGATAAACACTACTTCGGCGATGCCGACGACTCTTACATCGAGTTTGACGGCGACTCCCTCAATATCACCGCCAACACCGTCACCGCCGGGGATGATCTTGAGCTTACCGCCGATTCTTTGACGCTGACGACCGGTGGAACAGGTGATTCGGAAGTTATTCTTCCAAATGACTCCATAGGCCCCAATGAGATCGATTCCACCACCGGAGCCTACGACTTCGGATCGGTGACATCCTTCAAAATTCCGACTTCAGACGGACCCACCGTCAATGCAATCGGATTGATTGCGGTTGATACCTCCGGCACGCCCGACCAACTCGTTTATTACGATGGGACAGCAGCGCGCGTTGCGCTGCATGATAATACCAAAACAATGGTTATTGAAGATCCCACGGATGCTGATAATTTTCTTTTTTTTAGGCCTGAACGCGGAGTCACTGTTACTGGAATTGATTGTTTGTGCCAAGGCGGCACCAGCCCTGTAATTACCGTGCAAGAATGTAACGGAAACGGGGGAGGGTGCGGCGCTACGGAAGCAGCCATTACGTGTGGTACGACCAATACGTCGGAAAGCGGTGGAATTGATGATAGTGCGATAGATGCAGGTGACTGGGTGCGTGTTGATGTGGGCGCTGTTACCGGCGTTGTGGACCACGTAGCTGTGTCTGTGACTTATCGAGAGGCGGTTGATGCCAGTTAGCAGCCGATTCTTTGTGACATGGTTAGGGGGCTGTTCTCAAGGCGTTTCTCTTGGATATTCAAAAGACTTTTTTTATTTTGCAGCTTCGGCATTTTTTTTGCTTTTCTTTGCGAGCGCGGCGGGAGCTACGGAATCGGTCATTAGCAGCGGGGCGGCGAACGCACTGCATTCCTCGCAGGAGGAGTACAACCTTATCATGGGTGCGGGAGGGTTGGGCTGGGGGACCACTGAGAGCGACTTCGAAGAGATTGTAAGCGCAGACGGCACATTCAAGAATCTGCGAGTGGAATTAACTTCTGCGCCCGGAGCCGGCAAGAGTTTTGTCTTTACGGTCCGAAAAAACAACACCGACACAGCGTTGTCTTGTTCGGTTTCGGATTTGGCAAACGAATGCAGTGATTTGTCCGGTAGTGTTGCGGTTAGTGCGGGCGACGTGGTCGCGCTGAAATGTTCGCCAACGGGGACTCCGGCGGGCGGCCAGGCTTCCTGGTCTCTGATTTTTGATGGTGATGCCGACGGTGAAACGCTTATGATGTCAACGAGCGGGACCGGAACGGGCTCCACCGACGGAGCCGTACATACGTTTCAGGGAAATTTTCTTCATGTCGAAACCAGGGTTCAGGATGCCGAACAAGTATTTCCGACGGCCGGAACATTGGAAAATTTTTATACTCAACTGGATTCTGCGCCCGGCGCCGGCAACGGCTACACATTCACGGTTTATAAAAACGGGGCAGCCACAAGCCTGGAATGCACCATTTCAGATGCGGCGGTCGCGTGTCAAGATACGATGCACAGCGTCGCTTTTGTTGCGGGCGATACGGGGCATATCCAAGTTACCAAAATTTCT
>JADGBA010000197.1 GCA_015231685.1 Candidatus Omnitrophota bacterium
GCCTGATTCGTTCGCGTCATCAAGGCATCTCTCGCAGAGATCTCAGCGCCGAAGCTTTAATACGATATGTGTTCTTCTTGGCGGGAAAACGCCCCGATTGCACCTCACGCACAAAGCGGCGGACTGCCGCTTCCGCGACAGCGCCGGTTTCGGCGTAGCGCTTCAAAAATCGTGGGTGAAACCCTTCGGTGAGACCCACCACATCCTGAAAGACCAGGACCTGGGCCTCGGTATGCCTTCCGGCGCCGATGCCGACCACCGGCGCCGAGAGATGTTTTTTGATGATGTCGGTCACAGCTTCGGGGATGCACTCAAACACAAGAGCGAAGGCGCCGGCATTTTCCAGGCGTCGGGCGGCATCCAACACGGCGCCAACGTCGTCGCGATCCAGCCCCCGGACTTTGAAGCCTGCTTTGGGAGACGCGCTTTGCGGCGTCAGACCCACATGCCCGATGACCCCCGCGCCCGATCGAACGCAACGACGGGTCAGTGTTTCCGATTCGGGCCCCAGCCATTCAATTTTGACGCCGAGACAGCCATCCTCAACAAAACGCAGGGCATCCCGGTGGGCGGATGCAATCCCGCGGCGGATACTCTTGTGAGGCAGATCCGCAATCACCCCGACGTTCCGCACTCCCCTCAAAACCGCCCGGACGTGATGGCGCATTTCCCTGAAGCTCACTTCGCGCGTTGAGGCATAGCCGAGAATGACCGTAGCCAGGCTGTCGCCCACCAGAATCAAATCGACGCCGGAGCGTTCAAGAAGTGCGGCTGTGGGCGCGTCATACGCCGTCAACACAACACGCCGGCGGCGAAGCCGGCAAAAATGTCTGATTTGGGAGGCGGCGGAAAGGCTCATGGCCCTTGAAGGGGTAACTATGAGCCGGATGACCCGCGGGAAAGGGTTAACAGATTTCGGACAAGCATGAGCGGGGTTACGGGCCCCACGCCGGAAGGCACCGGCGTCAAAAAACCCGCCCGCTCGAGGGCCGCATTGAAATCGATATCACCGGCGGGAGCGCCGTTCACAACGGTTTCTCCGGCGTCAACGCACACCGCGCCCGGTTTGATCCAAGCGCCCTTAATGAGGCCGGGTTTTCCGGTGGCGGCAACCAGAATATCGGCGGAGGCAACAAAATCCTCAAGATTCCGCGTGCGGGAGTGACAGACGGTCACCGTCGCATTGTGTTTGAGAAGAAGGTCCGCGGCCGGACGGCCGACAATCGGGCTTCGGCCGACAACAACGGCATGAAGCCCCTCCACCTGAATGTTGGACGCGAGAACCATCTCCATGACTGCCATTGCCGTTGGCGGATAGACCTCCACCGTTGCGGCTCCCGGAGAATAACGCGTGCCCTCAGCATCCTTGCTGACAGGCAAACTCCGCACGCATTCATGGTAATCATGTCCGGACGGGAACGGGCTCAAAACCAGAATGCCGTCCACATCCGCCCGCCCTGCAACTTCCTTGAGATTGAACCGGATCTGTCCGGGGCTATCGGCGCCGGAATGCACACTCTTTTCGACCACAAACCCAAACCGGTCCGACAATCGGGTGATCGATTGTTCGTACAGGCAGGCGTCTTCAGCTTCGCCAACGCGGAACAAGAGGAGTTTTGGGGGGATTCCGCGCCGACGCGTTTCTGTGGCAATCTCGTCCTGCAGCTCCTGGCGGATCTTACGCGCGACATCCTTGCCGTTAAGAACAACAGCACTCATGAGCAGCTCTCCCGGGCGGGATTAAAGGCGCTTCGGACTTCCCCGCTGACAACGCGGATTTTTTCCAGCTTCTTTTTCAGAGCTTCCCGACGATGAAGCGCCAGAGAAGCGTCGGCGAAGGCGGATAGATTGATTTCGACATTCAGCGCGGCGCTCTCACTGGCGGCAGCCAGAAGGATTCCGGCTTCAGCCAAATCGCTTACAAGATGCGGTGACGTTGAGGGGATCTGTCCGGGGAGGTGGTTCAAGGCCTCCAGACAAAGATCCACAATCTCCTCCGGAACCTCCGAAGCGCGAATGAGGGCGGCTTCCTTTTCGGGTGAGGTTTGTTTCCAAAGGCG
>JADGBA010000198.1:0-1428 GCA_015231685.1 Candidatus Omnitrophota bacterium
CGAGTTTGATACCGGGCCCAGAGAGCGTAAGATCATCGTCCAGATGATCGGTGAGTGACGCGATATTGCCGGGATGGATGCGGCCGGGCAAGACCTTCCCGGTGCGGCATAAGCCGCTTTATCTCTCCGCGCCGTTTGTGCTATTGTCTGGGTCGCAAATGGGTCAATCCACGGAATACAAAAAACGGCAAGGCGAATTTCTTTTTAGGTGGCGGAGCTATATTCCGTATCTGTTGGTGCCGTTTTTGTTCTGGCGATGGGGCGGTCCGAAACGCTGGAGAAACTCTTCGGAGAGGGAGTCGATACCGCCTGGGAGATTTTCTGTATCGCGGTGTCCTTCGCGGGGCTTTTCTTGAGGGCGGCGGTGGTCGGCGTTGTGCCCAAGGACACTTCCGGACGCAACACCGGCGGTCAGCTGGCCCGGAGCCTCAATACCACCGGGATGTATTCGGTGTCCCGCAATCCGATTTATCTGGCCGATTTTTTGGAATGGGCGAAGCGGACACCGGTGTTTTTCCCTTGGCGGAGAAACTAGCGGCCGGGAACGTGGCGTTTCTGGTCATTCTGTTCTTCAAGAAAAAGGGGTTCCTGAACGTCGAAGGGCGTTAACAAGGAGAAGCTATGTACAGAGAAAAGATCAAGGTGGTGGATTGCACGGTTCGTGACGGCGGGTTGATCAACGACCATCAGTTCGAGCCCAAGTTTGTGCGTGCCGTGTACCGGGCGCTTTCCGACGCGGGTGTGGATTACATGGAAATCGGATACAAGAATTCGAAGCGGCTTTTCTCCGAGAAGGAGTACGGGCCGTGGAAGTTCTGCGACGACGATGTCATTAACCAGGTGATCGAGGGCATCGAGTCGAAGGTGAAGCTCTCCGTCATGGTCGACGTGGACCGGGTGGATCTCGATGACGTGAAGCCCAAGAAGGACAGTCCAGTCACGATGATCCGTACCGCGTGTTATGTCAAGGACATCGACAAGGCGATTCATCTCACCAATCACTTTGCCCAGAAGGGCTATGAGACCGCCGTCAACATCATGGCGATCTCGAGGGCGCTCGAGAACGAGCTGAACGAGGCGTTGAAGCAGCTCGAATCCGAGTGCAAGGCGGATGTCATCAACATCGTCGATTCCAACGGCGCGCTTTATCAGGAGAACGTCGAATTCCTGGTGAAGAAGGCCCAGAGCTTCATCAAATCCAAGGAGATCGGCATCCACGCGCACAACAACCAGCAGCTCGCGTTCTCGAACACCATTGAGGCGATCATTCATCAGGCCAACTTCCTGGACTGCACGGTCTTCGGGATGGGCCGGGCCGCCGGCAACTGCCCGACGGAGCTGCTTTTGGGATTCCTCAAGAACCCCAAGTACGATATCCGGCCGGTGCTGGACTTGATCTCGAAGGAGTTCATCCCTCTGCGGGAAAAA
>JADGBA010000198.1:1530-2022 GCA_015231685.1 Candidatus Omnitrophota bacterium
CGAGTTCTGGGAAAGCCTCGTCGGCCAGAGCGAGGAATAAATGAAATTCGCCGATTTCCGGCGGCTTCCGCTTCTCGGGATAATCCGCGGTTTGCGCGCGGAAGCGGTGGATCCTTTGACCGATCAGATGATCGCTTCGGGACTCAAGACCGTCGAGATCACGATGAACACGCCCGGAGCGCCGGACTTGATACGCCGGATGGTCCGCCGCGCACGCGGAAAGCTCACCGTCGGCGCGGGCACCGTACTCGATACGGCCTCTCTTCAGTCGGCCCTCAAGGCCGGCGCCACCTTTATTGTCTCCCCGGTGTTGGTTCCAAAAGTTGCGGCATATTGCATGCGCCGCGATATTCCTGTATTTCCGGGCGCGTTGACTCCGCAGGAAATTTATCAAGCCTGGGAGGCGGGCGCGTCGATGGTGAAGGTGTTTCCGGTCCGTTTCTTCGGGCCCGAATATTTGCGGGAGGTCAAAGGGCCTTTGGAAAAAATCCG
>JADGBA010000199.1 GCA_015231685.1 Candidatus Omnitrophota bacterium
GCCTTTGGACGCGCCCACGGCATATCCGCCGATCAGCATCCCTTCGATCACCGTGTGCGGGTCCCCCTCGATGGCGCTGCGGTCCATGAACGCCCCCGGGTCCCCCTCGTCAGCGTTACAAATCACATATTTGGTTGTGCCCCCGGCCCGCGCCGTAATATCCCACTTCATGCCTGTGGGGAACCCCGCGCCGCCGCGTCCGCGAAGGCCCGAGCGCTTGACCGCCTCGACCACCTCTTCTGAACTCATGCTCTCAAGCACGCGCGCGAGCGCCTCATATCCGCGAAGCGCCAGATAATCGTCAATGGATTCGGGATCGATCACGCCGCAATTTCTGAGCGTAATGCGCATCTGCTTGCCGAAGAACCCGAGATCCCCGAAGATCCGCATGAAGCGGTTGGAGAGCTTTTCCTCGTCCACAAGATGTTCGGCGACCGCCTTGCCCTTCACGAGGTGTTTGGCGACAATCTCCCGTATCGATTCCGGCGTCAGATGCCCGTAAATGAAGTAACCGGGATTCACGATCATGACCGGTCCGATGCCGCACATCCCCAGGCACCCCGAGAGATGCGTCCGGATCTGTCCGTCCACTCCGGCCTTGCCGCATTCCTCGGTAAGAATCTTCATCAGCTCCTTCGAGGAACCGTGGATGCAGGCGGGGCCGTCACAGAAGGCGATATCAAATTTCTTTTCCGAGCCCAGAACCGCCGCGCCGTCTTCAAGGCGCTCAAGTGTCCACTCCGGGATCACCTCGTCGTTTTTGATGTGCCGTTCGATAATCGCGCGGGCCCGTTCGGCGTTGACCTTGCCGTACTTCACCGGAATGCGGCCCTCCTCGATCACTTCGACCGTGGGCTCCAGATTGCAGCGCCCGACACACCCTTTCTGGGAAAGATGCACGTCGGCCAGACCCTCCTTCATCGCCGCCTCAAAAACCTCCATCACTTCCTGACTGCCCGCGGCGATTTCGCAGGTGGCCATACCCACCGTCACACGCTTCTTGGACAAATAGCCTTTGCCGATAATCGCGTTCAAAGACATCGCCCTCTTCTTTTGAATCTGCTCAGTCGGTTTCATTCTCTTTTTACGCCTCCTTGTTCAGTGTCACCAGGAACGCGTTGCCCGCTTCACGCGCCAGCACCGTGATCGTTCCGCCGTGTTTCTCGATAATTTCACGGGTGATAAAAAGTCCCAGCCCCGTGCCTTTGATCCCCGAGCCGGCTTTGACCGCCCGGGAAAATTTTTTGAACAGCTTCCCGCAATCCTCCGGCGAAAGCGGCTCGCCGTCGTTGTAAACCTCGAATGTAACAGTTCCCGGATCGGATTGGGCCGAGATGCGGACCCGCCCGCCGTCACGCCCGTACTTGACGGCATTACCAACCAGATTGTTGGCCACCACCCTCAGAAGATCCGGATCAGCAAGCACCTTTGTCCCCTGTGGAATCGCGTTTTCGATCGTCATGTGTTTATCGTCGGCGTTCTTCTTGAAGTTGTCGATGGCGTCCTCAAACACCTCGGCCTTCAGATCCACGCTCACAGTCCCGAGATCCAGCTCCCCCTGCTCGATGCGGCTCAGATTCAGGAAGTGATGGACCATTGTCGTGAGATAGTCGAGGTTGCGCGCCACCGAATCGAGGGCCTTGCGCTGCTTGAAGTTGGTGGCTCCGAGATATCCCATCTGCAAAGTGTATAGATTCATCGTTGTCGAAGCCAGCACTCCCTTGAGTTCGTGTGTCACGAAGCCGATAAGATCCAGATAGCTCTTGTTGAGCTCGGAGACTTGCCGGTGCGATAACGCGAGTTCCTCCTCCCGCTTGGCGAGCTTCTCCGCCATATGATTGAACGCGCTGGTGAGCTCGGTGAGCTCCTTCACGCCGGGGGTGTGGGGGACCCGGCTTTCGAGACGCCCTCCGGCAATGGCCTTTGCGGCGCTCGTCAGATGCCGAGTGGAATGCACGATGGTTCCGGCCAGAACATACGAAAGCCCCATAGCGATAAAAAACGCGGA
>JADGBA010000038.1 GCA_015231685.1 Candidatus Omnitrophota bacterium
GGAGTGTGTGCGGGGCTTCTGGTGCTCATGGCGTTCATGGTGAAGCCCGAAGCTCTTAAAGGGGCGGATCTCAAATCCGTCCTGCTTCTCGTGGCCGGAGGGTTTCTGGCCAATATCGTGGCCCAGCTTTTTTTCTACAAAGGTTTGGAAACCGGTCAACTTTCACGGATTGTGCCCGTGGTGGGAACGTACCCTCTGGTGTCTTTTGTGTTGGGGATCGTTTTTCTGGGCGAGCCGATCACATTGGCGAAGGCCGGCGGCGTGGCGTGCATCATGTCGGGTTTGTGGCTTCTGAACGTGAGATAGGATTCTGCGTATGATCCGGCTGCCGGCCGTGGTGAACGATCTTCCGCCATCCACACGAAGGAATCTGGATATTTCCTGGCGAGAGGGAATTCCCGCCAATGTGATGCTGGCGGTGATGGATTACTATCTGATCCCCTTTGCGTTATTTCTCGGCGCGAGTCCTTTTGAGGTCGGCCTTCTGGTGGCGGTACCGCATCTGCTGGGATCGTTGTCGCAGATGGTGGCGTCCCGGGTCGTACGCATGGCCGGCAGCCGTCTTAAATTCTTGGTCATCGGGGCGACAATCCAGGGCCTGTGTCTGGTGCCGATGGGTATGTTGGCGTTTCGGGCTTTCGAAGGAAGGCTTGGAGTTTTGATCCTTTTTGCGGTGGTTTTCCGGGTTTCGGCCAATTTGACCGGAACGGCCTGGGGAAGTCTCATGAGCGAATATTTGCCCGAGGAAAAGCGCGGGAGATTTATCGGATGGCGATCGCGCATCGTGGGAGCCGCGGGCGTCGCGGGGATGGTCACCGCCGGGCTTCTGCTCTATGCCGCCAAACAGGTGTCTCTGGCCTGGGGATTCGCCATTCTCTTCGGTTTCATCGCCGCATGCCGTATCTGGTCGGCCTCCTTCTTCCGGCGGATGGACGACCTGCCTATGGAGTTCCGGCCGGAGCATCAGTTTACGTTCGTGGAATTTATCCGGCGTTTCCGGCAAAGTAACTTTGTGAAGTTCACCCTCTTTGTTGCATCGATTACCTTTGCGACCCAGATGGCGGCGCCCCACTTCGTGGGGCACATGCTCAACAACCTGCAGTTTTCCTATCTGCAGTTCATGACGGCAGAAATCATGGTTGTGGTGGCGGGGCTGATCAGTTTTCCCTTGTGGGGAAACCTGGCGGACCGCGTCGGCAATGCCCGGGTTCTGAAGACGGCGAGCCTGTTGATTCCGGCGATCCCGGTGCTTTGGCTCCTCAGCGGTAATTTTTATTATCTTGTGGCGGTGGAGTTTGTTTCGGGATTCATCTGGGCGGGCTTCAATCTGGCTTCCGCCAACTTCGTGTATGATGCGGTGATGCCGGCCAAACGGGTGCGTTGTCTGGGATACTACAATTTTATGATCGGAATAGCCGTATTTCTGGGGGCGGTCTCCGGAGGCTTTCTGGCTGAGCATTTGCCCGCGATCTGGGGACACCGGATCCTGACGCTATTTGCGCTTTCGGCGGGTTTGCGTCTGGCCTCCAACTTGTTCCTGTCCGGGAAGTTCCGTGAGGTGCGTGTGCGGACACAGGCGGTCTCTTCGACGGATCTCTTCTTCAGGGTGTTGGGAATTCGCCCCGTTGCGGGCCGTCAGTCGGAACCCGCCACGTTGTGGCTCCCCAAGGCCGTGAGTCCCGCCGGTGTTCGTTCGCAGGGAGAGGGAGGGAACGTTGAAGCGTCAGCTTGAATTCCGCATCAAGCCGCAGCCGGATGACGCGGCCTGCGGGCCGACCTGCCTGCAGGCGGTTTACGATTATTATGGTGACCCGATGGCTCTGCGGCGGGTGATCCGGGAGGTGCCGGCTCTTAAGGAGGGCGGCACGCTCGCGGTTTTGTTGGCCTGCCACGCTCTGAAGCGCGGGTATCACGCGAAGATTTTCACCTACAACCTGCAGGTTTTTGATCCCACCTGGTTTACCGGCGGCGTGGACATCGCGGAACGTCTTCGCAGGCAGATCAGGGCGAAACGGGACGCCAAGCTCCGGTTTGCCTCCCGCGCGTATCTGGAATTCCTTTCTTTGGGAGGGAGGGTTCTTTTGCAGGATCTCACTCCGGCGCTGATTCGCAAGTATTTGAACCGCTCGGTTCCGATTCTGACCGGCTTGTCGTCGACGTTTCTTTACCGGGCGGCGCGCGAGACGCGCTCGGATGATGCTCCGGACGATGTCCGAGGTGAGCCGACGGGACACTTTGTGGTGGTGTTTGGCTATGATCGGAGGACGAAGCGTGTCATGATCGCTGATCCGCTGAAGTCCAATCCGTTTTCCAGGGGGCAGTTTTATCCTGTCTCTATGAGCCGTTTGATTGACGCGATCCTTTTGGGTGTGGTGACGTATGATGCTAATCTGCTCATTATCGAAACCGCAGCGACTTCGCTGTAAGGAGAACCTGTGTCATCGCTCGTCGTCGTAAAAAATCCGAAGGACTGGCCCATCCATGTGGCCGGGGTAGAGGTGGTCTCGGCGGGCGCCTACCTTACGGAAGCCCGATACGCCGGACTTCCCAACGCCAAGGTATACAACCTTTGCCGCTCGTACAGCTATCAATCCGCGGGATACTATGTGTCTCTTCTCGCTGCCGCTCGGGGCCATAAACCACTGCCGGATGTGAGCACGCTGCAGAACATGCGCTCGGCACCGATCGTGCGGCTCATGAGCGAGGAGATCGAGGAGTTGATTCAGAAGCATCTCAAGGACATCCAGGCGAAGGAATTCGTCATGAGCATTTACTTCGGACACAATCTTGCGAAGAGATATGATTATCTGGCCTGGAAACTTTATAATCTTTTTCAGGCGCCTTTTTTGCGGGCGCACTTTGTGTTCAAGAAGGAATGGGAACTCCGGCGCATCATGCCCATCCCGGCCAGCGAGATTCCGCAGGACCATCTGCCGTTTGTGATTCAGGAGGCGCGGAAATACTTCGCGCGCAAAGACGCGGGCTCGTCCAGAAAGGTGCGGTATTCCTATGAGCTCGCCATTCTTCGGGACCCCGCCGAGAAGACCCCGCCGTCCAACAAGAGGGCGCTTGAGCGGTTCGTGAGCGCGGCGGAGTATGTCGGGATGCGTCCGGAAATCATCACGCGTGAGGATTACGGCCGGATCGCGGAATTTGACGCGCTCTTTATCCGGGCGACGACCCAGGTGCATCACTACACCTACCAATTTGCGCGCCGGGCGGAAGCCGAGGGCCTGGCGGTGATTGACGACCCGGAGTCGATCATACGCTGCACCAACAAGGTGTTTCTGGCGGAGGCGTTGAAACGCCACGGTGTATCCATCCCCGAAACGCTTATCCTTCACCGCGATCAGTTGGAGAGTTTGTGTTCCCGGGTGTCCCTGCCGTGTGTGCTCAAGCTCCCGGACAGCGCGTATTCCATAGGGGTGGTCAAGGCCGAGACGCCGGAGGCGTTGCGCGCGGCCGCAGAGCGGTTCTTCGAAAAGTCGGAGCTTATCGTCGTTCAGCGGTATATGCCGACGGCGTTTGACTGGCGGATCGGAGTGCTTGACGACAAGCCCCTTTACGCGTGCCGCTACCATATGGCCTTGCGGCACTGGCAAATTGTCAAACAGGCTTCGACCGGTAAGTTGCTGGCAGGCAAGGTGGAGCCCGTGCCGCTGAAGCGCGTTCCGGCTGCCGTGATCGAGACCGCGCTTGCGGCGACGCGGGCGGTAGGGCACGGACTCTACGGTGTGGACCTTAAAGAAGCCGAAACGGGCGTGGTCGTGATCGAGGTCAACGACAACGCCAGTATTGACGCCGGATACGAGGACACGTACCTTAAACTCTCGATTTATCGCAAGATCATGAAGTCGCTTTTGCGCCGGGTTGAGCTGATCAAGGATGGGAGGTATCCGTCTTAAAATGACAAAAGAACCGCCGGGACGATACGGGCTTTTTGAGGTTGCAGGGATCGAGCTTGAATATATGCTGGTCCGTCCGGACACGATGAATCCGGCGCCGGTCGTGGATGAAATCTTGAGGCGCGTTGCGGGAGATTACACCACGGATCATGTATCGCGCGGCATCGGCTGGTCGAATGAGCTTGTGAATCATGTGATTGAGGTGCGTACAGAGAATCCGGTCCCGTCGCTGGACGGATTGGCCGCGAGGATATCCGGATCGGTCGGGGAGATTGCACGTATTGCGGTTGAACTCGATGCGCGTCTTTTGGGGTCGTCCATGCACCCCTGGATGGACCCGGCCCGGGAGGCGCAGCTGTGGAGCCGGGAGTATTCGGAGATTTACGCCACCTTTGACCGGATCTTCGGATGCCGCACCCATGGATGGACCAATCTGCAGAGTTGTCAGTTGAATCTCCCTTTCAAGGATGACGCGGAGTTCTCCCGTCTTCATACGGCGATCCGGCTTCTGCTGCCTATTCTTCCCGCATTGGCTTCGAGTTCTCCGCTTGTCGAGGGCCGGGCGACCGGCCTGATGAATAACCGGATTCCGGCCTACCGGCAGAATGCCCTCAAAGTCCCGTCCGTGACGGGGGAGTGTATTCCGGAGCCGGTGCAAAGCGAAACGGAATACAGGGAAGTGATTCTCGGGACGATTTACCGTGACTTGAAACCGTATGATCCCGGGGGGATTCTCCGCTACGAATGGGTGAACGCGCGCGGCGCCATTGCGCGGTTTGACCGGAGTGCCATTGAGATTCGTCTGATGGACATTCAGGAGTGTCCGGCCGCTGATGTGGCCGTGTGCCGCGCGGTGATGGACGCGGTGAGGCTGCTTGTTGAGGAGCGGTTCGCGCCGCTCAAACGGCAGCTGGCCGTGTCCACGGGCGCTCTGGTGTCGATTCTGGAGGCCTGCACACATGAGGCGGAGGAAGCCGGGGTGCACGACCGTGAGTATTTGCGGGTTTTGGGGATCGCATCCGATACGCCGGTGACCGCGGGCGCAATATGGAAACATCTGCTTAAGGCTTCCCCGGCGCCGTCCACGGATGCCGCGCTCGGGGACCGGGAGCGGGTCATGTCGATTCTGGATCACGGGGTATTGTCCCGCCGTATTCTACAGGCGATCGACGGCCGGGCGGACCGTGAGGCGGCGCGTGAGGTGTGGGGGCGGCTGGGCGGGTGCCTTTCGGAGGGGCGGATGTTTGATGTCTGAGTTGCCCGGGCGGGCCGGGTTGTGGTTTTCCGCCGAACACGCTACGGCGCGGGTGGCGCCGGAAGCAAAGGGGGTGATGGGCGGGATGGTCCGCCCGGACCATAGGGCATTCGACTCAGGCGCGGGGGAGCTAGCGGTTTATTTGGGGAAGCGACTCGGTGTACCGGTTCTTTTGGGAAGCGTAACCCGGCAGGTGGTGGACTTGAACCGTTCCCTGACCAATCGCCGGTCGCTTTGGGGGACAAAACTCCGCACCGCGCCCCCCGACTTAAAACAAGAGATTCTGAAGCGCTATTACCTGCCTTACCGTGAAGCGGCACTTCGCGGGATCCGTGCGGTCACGTCGCGATCGCCCTTTGCGGTGCATATCGCGGTGCATTCGTTCACCCCGGTCCGCGCCGGATGCGTGCGGCGGGTCGACATCGGACTTTTGTATGATTCCCGACGAGTCTCGGAAAACCGTTTTTGTCTCCGCCTCCAAAAGGCGATCCTGCACCGGAACCCGCAGTGGCGGGTTCGGTTCAATCAGCCTTACCGCGGATCGTCCGACAGTCTCGTGAAGGAACTGCGATCGAGTTTGGGCCCCGGCTATCTCGGTATAGAGTTGGAAATCAACCAGCGACTTGTGAGACAATCAGGCCGCGCTTGGCTTGGGCTCAAGCGCGTTCTCGTTGAGGCGTTGTCGGAGACGGTCGGAAGCGAAAGGTTTTTATGAAAATCCGGGTGGAAAAGGTGGCGTTCGGGGGCGACGGCCTCGGGTTTGTGGACGGCAAGGCCTGTTTTGTCGAGGGCGCTCTTGCCGGCGAGACGGTTGAGGCGGAGGTGTATTACAACAAGGACAAATTCTGCAAGGCGCGGGTCGTTGCGGTTGAGGAAGCCTCCCCTGAGCGTGTCACGCCGCCCTGCCCTTATTACGGCAACTGCGGCGGCTGTCAATATCAGCACGTGAGCTATCCCGAGGAACTTCGGATGAAGGCCCACCAGGTTGCCGAAGGGATGACCCATGCGCTGAAGATTGATCCGGCGATCATCGAGCCGATCGTGCATTCCCCGAAGTTTTACGGGTACCGTAACAGCGTTACGCTTCACACGACACGGAAGAATACGGGCGCTCCCCAGCGGCTTGGGTTTGTTGCGCGTGACAACCGGACCAGGATTCAGGTGGACAACTGTCTTCTGGCGGACGAACGCTTACTGGGTGTGTTCAGGGCCGGGCACGCTCTGGCGCGGGAGGAAAAGAGCCGGACCTTCCGGCTGAATCTCAAGGGAGAAGCGGTTTCCAGCGGCTCAGACAGCGTGTTTGATATTCTGCTCGGGGATCAGAAAATTCTTACGAGTTCCGCGGGATTTTTTCAGAACAATCTGGATGTGGCTGCCAGGGCGGCGGCGCGGATCCGCGCGTGGGTCGAAGCGGTCCGTCCCGAGGCGTTTGCGGATCTCTACGCGGGTGTCGGCACGTTTTCGATTCTCTCAGCGGCGGGCCGGGTGAACCGGATCCACGCGATTGAAGAAAACGGCCGGAGTGTGTTTTGCCTCAGGAAGAATTTCGAGGATCACGGGCTTTCTGCCGAAAACATCTATAAGGGGAGAACCGAGCAGGTGTTTCCGGAGCTTCTGCCGAAGATCTCGGAGCCGGGGATTCTGTATTTTTTGAATCCTCCGCGGCAGGGGATCGCGCCCAAACTGGCGGATTTGCTCGCTTTTCCCGGACCGAGCAAGGGGATTATCTACCTCTCGTGCGATCTGGCGATCCTGATCCGTGACTTGAAGCGCCTTATCGCTCCCGGCCGGTTCAAGGTGGCGCGCGTCGTGCCGTTTGATATGTTTCCCCGCTCCAAACATATCGAGATTGCCGTTCTTCTCGGGCCTTGTTGACATCCGCCGGACCGGCGTCCCCAAAAAGACTTTAGGGTATACAATAGGAGCGGGGGGATTGTCGGATGAAATTCAAGTACCGGATTATGGCAATTATGACGACCCTTATCGCGGTGACTTCCGCGGTGTATATCGCCTACATTTTTCAGTCCCAGCGCACCCTTCTTCTCAGAGGAATCGATGAGAGGCTGTTTGAGGCCGCCGAATTTGCGCGCCGGGTGCTTCCCGCGGATTACCATGACCGGATTATGGATGCCTCTTCTGTGACGCCGGAAGCGTTTGAGAAGACCGTGCGTTTTTATAACGAAATCTGCGACCGGCTCGGCCTTCAGTACCTCTGGAGCGTTCTGTTTATCGACGGCGACGTACGGTTCACTTCGGCGACTTCTCCCGGAAAGAAGCCGAAGCATGAGGGTCATGCGGGGTTTTTTGAGAAGCATACCGATCCGCACTCCTTTGGACGGGCCGCCCGCACAATGAAGCCGGATTACAGTACCTTTCATAACAAGTGGGGCCACGGGCGGATGGTGCTTCTGCCGGCGCTGGACTCCCAGGGAAGGGTTTATATCTTCGGAGCCAGTATGGATCTGGCGGCGGTGGACGAGCAGTTGAGAGAAATTCTTTGGAGTTCCACAGAATTCGCCCTTCTGATGATCTTGATCACGGTGCTGTCGGCCTTGGGGGTGGCGCACTGGATTTCGAGTCCCGTGACCCGCCTTAAGATTTTTGCCGAAAACATTGCCGATGGCCGCTGGGAATCGGACCTTCCGGCGAAGTCGGTTCCGGAAATGGATTCGTTGACACTCAGCATCCGGTCCATGCGCGATACGATCCGCGAGAAGATGCGGGAGCTCGAAGAGAAGAACGCGCTTCTGGTCAAGGTCAACACGGAACTTGATCAATTTGTGTACACGGTGAGCCATGATTTGAGGACGCCGGTGAGGGCGGTGAGCGCGTTTGCGGATTTTATGAAGAGGGACTCGTGGGAGAAGATGGATGACACGGCCCGGGCGCATCTGGAGAAGATCATGGAAGGCGCGGTGCGCCTGAACGGGTTGATCGACGATCTTTTGGATTTATCCCGCATCTCCAGGGTGAAGAACCCTTACAATCGCGTCCGGATGGAAGACCTGGTGCGTGAGGCGCTGGGGCGGCTGGAATATGAAATCAGCCGGTCGAAGGCGCAGGTTCATGTCCGTCCCGATTTGGGCGAGGCCGAATGCGATGCGGTCAAAATCACCCAGGTGCTCGTGAATCTCATCGGGAACGCCCTGAAGTTTGTGCCCAGGGAAGGGGAGCGCGCTCCGGTCATTGAAGTAGGCCGGAAGGACAGCGCCGGAGAGACCCGGTATTTCGTCAAAGACAACGGCATCGGGATCGAGCCGAAATTTTTTGAAAGGATTTTTCAGATGTTCGTGCGTTTGCACCCCTCGGGCACCTACGAGGGGTCCGGTGCGGGCCTGAGCATTGTCAAGCGCGTGATCGAGGACCACGGCGGGAGGATTTGGGTGGAGTCCGCCGCCGGAGAAGGCGCAACCTTCTTCTTCACCCTTCCACCCAAAACCCCGCCTGCCGGCGCCCGATAAGGCGCCGATCCTTCCTAGAAATTCGTCTCCGCAAAAGCCCAGTTCAGGTGCTTTTCGATGACCGCCTTCAGATAATCAGGCCTGCGGTTCTGGTAGTCCAGATAATAGGCGTGTTCCCACACGTCGATTACGAGAAGCGGCTTTTTGGAACCGGTGAGCGGCGTCTCCGCGTTTGAGGTGGTGAGGATGGCAAGCTTTCCGCCGTCATTGACGAGCCACAGCCACCCGCTGCCGAACTGGCCCGCACCCGCTTCAGCGAACTTCTTGTTGAATTCTTCCTGACTCCCGAAAGCGGATTTGATCTTTTCGGCGAATCCTGCCGAGGGGGAGGTTTGTTTGGGGCTCAGGCTTTTCCAGAAAAACGTATGATTCCAGACCTGGGCCGCGTTATTAAAAAGCCCCTTCTTGGAAGCATCGCCCGCCGCCGCACGAATCACATCCTCCAGCCGCTTCCCGGCCAAATCCGCTCCCTCCGTAAGCGCATTGGTCTTGTCCACGTAAGCCTTGTGATGCTTCCCGTAATGAAACTCCAGCGTCCGCCCCGAAATCACAGGCTCAAGCGCATTCCCCTCAAACGGCAGCTTCGGCAACTCAACAGCAGCAGTAGTCATCGCATTCCTCCTTTTGGTTTGGGACAGTCCCAAAAACCCCCCTTAGCCTGTCCCCACGTTAGAACTGCATGCTATCACATAAAAAGGTTTGCCAGCCAGCCCAAGAGGAGTGTTTGAGGAACCACGATTGTCGGGAGCCAGAGTGCGGTTTTTTTGCCGACATTCTGCCAGAGGAGCCCAATTTCCGTATAATCCGTCGCGACGCCGGCCATCAGGAAGACAAAGCTGTTTCCGAGTGCGCCGGTCTGGCGGAAAATCTCAAAGGCCATCGGCGCCGAGCCTTCCGAACAGATTTCGATGACGGTGGCCGCGGAAAGTGTGACGAGGAGCCCCACAAGCCCCGGGCCCATGTACCGATGGAAGAAGTCTTGCGGGACGTACGCCCCCGCAAGGCTGGCCAACACCGCGCCGATCAAAATCCAACCGAGAACCATTCCGCCCAAAGAAATCACGCCGGCCCAGACGCCCGCAGCGTCGCGGCGGAGCTGTGCCGCGGACGGCTTGAAGCCCTTGAGACGGCGCCGGATATCCGAGCGGATCGAGAAATCTGACTGGATTTGGGCGGCGTCGGGGTTGGATTCCACGCGACCGTGTTTTTCGAGCACCTGAAAAAGCAGGCCTGTATTCACCGCGATCAGCATCGATGAAAGCACGATGAAAAACGCCCCCCAACCGAAAAAGCCAAACAGAAGAACCGTCACCGCCAGATTGGCCCAGGGCGCAGCCAGCAGAAAAGCAACTACGGCTGCGGGGGAGGCGCCTTTCTTGTGGATTTGGATGGAAAGCGCAAGGATGCCATGAGAGCAGGCGCTCATGAGAAATCCCAGAAGCACCGCCGTGAAGACAGTCCGCTTGCGATGGCTGGAGAGAAGGCGCGAGACGTACTCCCTCGGAACGTAATGGTCAATCAGCCCTCCCAGAAAGAGGCCCAGGAGAACAGGAAAGGTGATAACCGCCGCATATTCAAAAAAAAGCCGACGAAAAGGCCTGAGGAAATCCACGAAAAACGAGAGGGCAAGTACCCCCGCGAGGCACCCGACCGCAATCAGACCGTGAAACGACTTCCTGGGTTGTTAGTGTAAGATTTCAGGTGGTAGCAGACGTTCTTGAAGAGAAAGAAAAGCAG
>JADGBA010000200.1 GCA_015231685.1 Candidatus Omnitrophota bacterium
GACCCCTGGGGGCTCAGTTTCTCCCCGGAAAGGGTGTTTCCTTTGAAGTCTGGGCTCCGAAGGCGGACAAGGTTGAAGTCCGGCTGGCCCGCCGCAACCGCAAAATCACGCGAGCGCTCAAAAAAATGAGCGGGGGTAGTTTTGAGTTGCTCATCCCGGAGGCCCGCGTCGGTGATCGTTATACCTTCCGCCTCAACGGCGATGCGGAGTTTCCGGATCCGGCGTCACGATTCCAACCTCTGGGGGTGCATGGGCCTTCGCAGGTGGTTGACCCGGGTTCCTGGCGCTGGAGCGACACTTCATGGAAGGGCGTCTGGCTCCGCGACTGTGTGTTTTATGAAATGCATGTGGGCACTTTTACTTCAGAAGGCACCTTTGAAGCGGCCGTCAAGCGGCTGAGTCACCTCGCGCGCCTCGGTGTCGGCTGTGTGGAGGTGATGCCCGTCGCGGAATTTCCCGGAAAACGCAATTGGGGTTATGACGGCGTTTCTCTCTATGCGGTTCAATCCTCATATGGCGGTCCGGAAGGCCTGGCGCGATTTGTTGACACGTGTCACCGGCTGGGGATGGGGGTATGTCTGGATGTGGTTTACAATCACTTTGGGCCCGAGGGGAATTACTGGAATTCCTTCGGGCCTTACATCAATCATGCGATCAAAACTCCATGGGGAGGTGCGCTCAACTACGATTCGCGGGGCTCCGGCGGAGTGCGCCGGCACGTGGTGGAAAACGCCATGTATTGGCTGGATTGTTTTCATGTGGACGCGCTGAGGCTGGATGCGGTTCACGCGATTGTGGACCGGAGCTCCTGTCACATCGTGCGGGAAATCAAAGAAGCTGCATTGAAGCTCTCCGCGCGTACGGCCCGCCAAACGCAGATTATTGCGGAAATCAATACAAACGATCCCCGCGTGGTCGCAAGCCGCGGCCGGGGATGCTTCCGCGCTGACGCCCAATGGTCGGACGATTTTCATCACGCGCTGCATACCGAATTGACCGGCGAATCCGGCGGTTATTATGCTGATTATCAAGGACTCCGGGATTTGGCGCGTTCATCCAAGCGGGCTTATGTGTACGCGGGGGAGTATTCGCCTTTCCGAAAAGCGCGCTACGGCGGTTCGGTTGACCACGAGCCTGCCGAAAAATTTGTCATCGCCAATCAGAATCATGATCAAATCGGGAACCGGGCCTGGGGGGAGCGCCTGATCTCGATGATCAACGCGTCTCAGGCGAGGGGGGCGGCGGCGCTTCTTTTGACGCTGCCGTACACGCCGATGTTGTTTATGGGCGAAGAATGGGGTGAGACGGCGCCTTTTCGGTACTTCGTTCACCACGGAGACCCGGGCCTTGTGGCGGCTGTCCGCAAAGGCCGGTTTGAGGAATTCAAGGAGTTTGGATGGAAAAAAATCCCGGATCCCCAAAGTCCCGCCACATTCGCAGCCTCCCGGATCCGCTGGAAGCGGGCCGGGACGGAGCGGGGGCGGCGCTGGATGCGGCTCTACAGAGATTTGATCAGGCTTAGAAGATCTCCGGCCCTCAGGTCGATGGACAAAAGACGCATGACCGTCAACACTCACGAAAAAGGCCCACGCCGGCTTGAGATTCAATGGAAAATCTCCAACACCGCTAACGGATGGGCCGTTTTCTCTTTTGACCCCAAAGCCGGTGACGTGCCCATGCCTTTTGAGGACCGCAGGGCCCGAATCCTGTTGTCCTCCGAATCTGCCCGCTACGGCGGCAAACGCCGCAAGCCGATCCGGGCCATTGACGGATCAATAAGGCTCTTACCCCATGAAGGGGTTATTGTCATCCAAGGCGGGCCGGGAAGCGTCTGACGCCGTTGCTCCACGAGCCGCGTTCTCTCCGGATGACCTCGTAAAGTCGGACGTAGCCCTATCTGCTCCACGGCAAGCGCCTGCGGACCTTCGCGCCTCGCTTTGCCGGACCTTTTCCGGCACTCGCGGCTCTAACCCCTCGCGTCGCTCGGGGTAACGCCGTTC
>JADGBA010000039.1 GCA_015231685.1 Candidatus Omnitrophota bacterium
AGAAATGCTTGAGGTGGGAACGCCCCAGCAGATTCAGAACAGCAAAAACGCCATTCTCAGACAATTTGTTGAAGGTGAGGCCGAAGGGCCCGTTCGGTTTGTTCAGCAGGGTGACCGGTATCTCGAAGGTTTGACGGACAGTTAACAGAGGGGAAAACACGAATGGCCAAGAAAATCTCAAACGAAATCAAAACCGGAGTGGCGGTCCTGGCAGCTGTTCTTCTTTTGGTGGGAGTGCTTATCAAGACCGGGGATTTGAGTGTCGCGAAAAAGGGGTATCCGATCACGACGGAGTTTTTGAGAATCGGGGGCGTCAAGCAGTTCGCGCCCGTGCGTCTCGCGGGCCTGGAAGTGGGTGAGGTTCGCGGGCTTCGGATGCGCTACGATTCGGATCGCACGGTGATTGAGGCGGATTTATGGATTGAAGACGGGGTGCGCATCCGAAAGGATGCCAAAGCCACGGTGGCGAATTTGGGGTTGATGGGGGAGAAGTACATCGAAATCAAGAGCGGACAAAGTCCGGAATTCGTGGAATCCGGCGGCGCTATTGAGGCGGTTGAGCCTGTGGGGATGGACGAATTGATCGAGAAGGCTGAAGGCGTCATGGACGAAGTGACCCTTGCCCTCGGGGACTTCCGGAAGCTCGCCGGTCATGCCGATGAGGTGATTGTGGACGCGAAGCCGAAGCTTTCGAATATCCTCACCAATCTCGACGGCATTCTTTCCAAGAATCGCTCCAAACTCGATGCCATTATGGAGAATCTGCGCGTCACATCCGCCTACTTCATGGAATTCAGCGAGGATGTGAAATACCACCCCTGGAAGGTGTTGGCCAAAGGCAAAGAAAAAACCCCCCAAGAGATCACCCAGCTCAGAGACCAGCGCCGGGCTGATGGGCTGCCGACCGTACCCGATGTGTATCCGACAGAAGAAGAAGAGCAGAGCGTGCCCTCCAAAGGCAAAAATCGCGGATTCTTGAGTTCCTGATCCGGAGCGCACATGTCGGGACGGGAGCGGCTAAAGCTGTATGCGCGAATCGCCGGTCGTGCTTTGGAGCAATATTACGGCAGACTCCTGTTCGCACTTCTGATCGCCCTTATCCTTGCGGGTTCTTATGCCCGCGTCGCGGAAGTTTATGAGTTGCAATCGTACGACTGGCGGTTCCGCCTTAAACCCCCTCCGGCCATATCCCAGGATCTGGTTCTTGTGGATATTTGGGATGATTCGCTGGAATCGATTGGCAAGTGGCCGTTTGACCGGCGATATCATGCCGTACTCATCGAGATTCTCAGGCGATACGGCGCCAAGGTGGTTGGCTTCGATATTGTGTTTCCTGAGCCCAGTCCATCGGATGATTTGATGGCGATGGCGGCCTCCCAGCGCGGGGGCGTGGTTCTTTGTGAGGCTCTGGACGAGCCTCAATCCGAGAACGGACGCGTCACGGCCAGGAAGGTGCTGACCCCGCTTGTCGAACCGTTTCAAAAGGCCGCCGAAGCCATTGCGCATGTCAATGCCGTGGCGGATATCGACGGAACGCGCCGGCGGGTGGCGCCGCTCATCGACTGCGTCGGAAAAACCTATGTCCATATGGGCGTTCTCCTGGCGGCGATGTATCTGGATGTGGCCCCGGAGGATATTCGAAGGGGGCCGGACGGTTCCGTGCACATCGGTGACCGGCGCAGGATTCCAGTTGATTGGGAAGGAAACGTTTTTGTGAATTATGCCGGGCGATGGGGGGAGGCGTTCCGGCACGTTTCTTATTTGCAGATTCTGACATCCTTCCGGCAGGTGGAAAACGGAGAAACCCCGGATGTGGATTTGAGGGAACTCGAAGGCAAGGTCTGTCTCGTCGGGTTGACGTCGGCCGGGAGCCACGATGTCGGTTCCATCCCTATTCAGGCTCTTTATCCCCAGGTGGGCGTGCACGCGAGCGTGTTCAACAATGTTGTGGACGGGAATTTTATCCAACGTGCCGGCAACAACGTGAATCTGGTGATCCTGATCGTTCTTCTGCTGTTGGCGATTCTTTGGGCTGAGTTCCCCAGAATCCGGTTCGGCTTTTTGGGGGCGTTTTTGACCTGGGCTGGTTTTGTCGGTCTCGCAGTGGGTCTCATGGCATGGAGGCTCAGGTGGATCGACCTCTTTTATCCCGCGCTGGCTTATCTCGTGGTGTATCTAACCTCACTTCTTCATCGCTCCATGATGGAAAAAAAGAAGCGCAAACTCATGGAAACCGAGCTCATGATCGCGAGCAAGATCCAGAGAAGCTTTTTGCCGGCTTCACTGCCGAAGACGGACCTTTTGGAGATCGCGGCTTTTATGGAGCCGGCCAAGCATGTCGGCGGGGACCTGTATTCGGCGTTAAAGATTGATGATTAACGTTTGGGGGTGATGTGCGGCGATGTCTCGGGCAAGGGCATGCCCGCGGCGCTTTTTATGGCGAAGGCGGTGGCGGAATTCAAGTTCAATTCCGCGGGACGCGATAATCCATCGGAAGTACTTCACCACCTGAACGAAGGGCTTTCGGAGGAGGATTCGGCGGGTCTTTTTGTGACGATGAATTATCTGATCTTTAATCTGGGTCACCGCGTGTTGACGCTTTCGAATGCCGGACACATGCCGGTCTTGCGGGTCAGAAAAGACGGGACGGCGGATGAGCTGGACGCGGAGGGGGGGATGCCCATCGGTCTCATGACCGGGATCGAATTCGGGTTGACGACCGTTGATGCCGCTGAAGGAGATGTCTACGTTCTCTACACGGACGGAATTTCTGAAGCGCGCAACCGGCGAAAAGAAGATTACGAGATCGAACGCCTGAAAGCGGCGGTGCTGCGTTCCCGTTCGAAAAGCGCCGAAGCGATTAAAGACGAGGTTCTCAAAGACGTCAGGGATTTTGTCGGCCATGCTCCCCAGCATGACGACATGACGCTTCTTGTGCTTAAGGTGAATGCCACCGCCTAGACTCTTCTGCCCTTGATAATGTCGGGCGTGAGAGGCATACTTACGAATGATGATCAATGCTCGTATTTGTAACCCTGCGCTCATTTTGAGGTCTCATGGCAAACACGTTTAAAATCCTTATATTCAGCAAGGATCCCCACTTTTCGGAATTCGTCAAACAGAGTGGCTTGGGAGTCGGTTTTGAATGGGTCTTCGTTCGGGATATGAACGATCTGGTCCAAACCGTTTACGACGAAATGCCGCATCTGATTGTTGCGGATATCAAAAGCTCAAATGTCGGCGCATTTGATTTGTGCAATCAAATCAAAACGGACGCTGTTCTCGAGCACATTGCTCTGATTGTTCTAACGGATACCGATGATCCGTCAGCCCTCATGGAGTGCGGCGCGGAGGCCACCCTCAAAAGGGATGAACACCTCAGGGTGCTCTGGCCGGAGATTGAGAATTTTTTTGCCAGGGCCAGGCACGAGCTGGATGTGAACCCGGCAACACAGCTTCCCGGTTCGCGCTCCAGCGTGACCCGACTGGAGGAGCTTTTGGGGCGGGATGAGGCTTTTGCGATATTGATGATTCACTTGAGGGATCTCGACCGGTACTACGAGCGATACGGCATTCAGGGCGGGGATATGTTTATGAAGTGCACGGCGGAGATGCTGCGTGAGATTTGCGGGCAGCGGGAGGGCGCGCCCGCATTCATCGGTCATATCGGCGTCAACGACTATGTCATTGTGACGGGGACCGACAATTCGATTGAATATGCCGAGCGGATCATCGAGTCTTTTGAAGGGGTGAGAAGCCGCATGAACGAATATGAGGGCGAACGCGCCAGGATCTCGGTCACCTTGTCCATCGCCATTGTCTCCAACGAAAACACCCACCTTCAGCATGTCTCGGAGATCTCTCAGGCCGCGGAGCAGGTGCATCGTTACCTGAAGCGGTTTACTCACAGCGCCTACCTCAGGGACCGGCGTTCCAATATTCGGGAATCCGTCAAAGGATTGGGGAGAGGCAAGCCTCTAGAGCGCATCCGGGCACAGAATGACCTTGACTCTCTCCAGAGGAAAATCGGTATTTCCGAAGGGCTCCTGGCCGAGGTGGTGTACTTTTTGAGAAATGAAAACGTTCGAACGCACTATCAGCCTATTGTGGATTTTGTGACGCGCCGGGTAGTGGCCTATGAAGCCCTTACGAGATTCGAAAAGACCGACGGTCAAATGGTGGATCCGATACAAATTTTTAGAGCTTCGCGGGAGATCAATCTGGTCAAGGAGCTGGATCTTTTGTGTGCCATGAAAGCCATCGAGAATTCCGGAGCACTTCGCGCATCAGGCAAATTATTCGTCAACCTGAACCGGGAAACGTTTCTGGATGTTGACTCTCTCGCTCAGGTGCTTAAACTCATGGCCCTGGATTTGGGGCAGCTGGTGTTTGAAATCACCGAGCAGTCCCTGTTGCGCCAACTCGATGATCTGGTTAAATCCCTGGCGCGGCTGCGGGAGCAGGGCATCCAGATTGCCCTGGACGACACCGGCGGTGGCGACGTCAGTTTGCGGGAAGCGGCCCAGATTCGACCCCAATTCGTTAAATTTGATAAATCCCTCATTCGCGATGTTCACCGGTCGGAGATGAAGCAGAAAATCCTCAAATCGATGGCGATGTTCGCAACCAACATCAGCGCAATCACGATCGCCGAAGGGGTTGAGCGTCAGGATGAATGGGATTTTCTTAAAGGGATCGGCATTGATTATGCCCAGGGGTATTACGTGGCCATGCCTGCAGAGAAGCCCGAATTGCGATTCAAAGACGCCTCTTAACAAACGCATCAGACAAGACCATCCCAATGTTGTGTGGGCCCGACCGGTTGCAGCGGTACGCGCAAGCCATTGGACCGGGCCCGGTGAGGCTTGATACAATACCTGCGGTGCGGGTCGGACGGTCGCGGGATTTATCCCGAGGAAAGTCCGGGCTTCCGAAGACAGCGTAGCGGGTAATACCCGCCGCCGGGTGATTTCCGGCCGGATCAGAGCCACAGAGACGAGTCTCCTCCCGGGAAACCGGGCGGAGGGTGAAACGCGGCAATCTCTACGCGAAGCAAGGCCAAGCAGGGGAGAAGCGCCTCAGGGCGCGCGCGTGTCTTCAGCGTTTGATTCCCGGGTGGGCCGCTAGAATTCGTCAGCAATGGCGGATCCAGATGGATGACCGTTTCCTTAATCAGCTGCCGTCTGGCAGTGGTTGAGGCACAGAACCCGGCTTACAGGCCCGCATCATTTTGGCCCCCCGCCCGAATTCGATCGGGCGGGGGGCTATTTTTTTGCCCGTTCACAATCGATAAAATTGCTTATTTTATTCTATGATTAATAGCGAAAGTATAATATAATACACTAGACTGGAACCTATGCCATAAATGAAGAGCCAAAAGAACCTGTTTCAATATTTGGATCGACAGGCGTCGTTGTGGGTGTTTTTGCTTGCCGCGGCGTTTGCCTTTTATCACATTTACAATGTGGCGGACCGGTTTCAGGCTTTTGAATGGAACGGGCTTCACGTCGGTGTTTATTCTCAGCTTTTGTGGAATATGTCACACGGCAGATTTATTTCTGCAGTGCTGGGGGCAACACTCATGCAGCTGCATCTGCCTCTGGTGATGGTCCTTGCGATTCCGGTGTATGCGTGGATCGCGGATCCGTACATTCTTGCCGTATTGCAGACCCTTGCTTTGGCCGCGGGCTGTCTGGGAGTTTATTCCATCGGACGGATTTATCTTGCTGAAACGGGAGCCCTGCTCCTGTCGGTGGTGTATTGTGTTTTTCCGCCCCTTTTGGAGGTCAATGCGGCCAATTTTCATCCGCTGGCCCTGTCCGTGCCTTTTGTGGCGCTTTCGGTCACGGCATTTCTTCGGCGGCGGTCCGTCTTGTTTTTGTTGGCTCTCGTCGCGGTGACGGCCTGCGATGCGCGATTGGGTTGCGCCTTGCGGCTCTTGTGCTCCGACGGGGGGCGATTTGGTGGGTGCCCGCAATGATCTTGAGCACCGCCTCTCTGGCGGGAATGTTTGTTTCTCACGGATGGATGGGTACGGATGAAACGGCAAGTTACTGGGTTCTTGTGTTGTCGCCCGTATTGGCTTGGGGGGCGGCCTGGTTGTGGCGCGCTTTCGGCTCGGCGGGTCCGCAACGGTTTGCCGTTTTTCGGGTTCCGGCGGCCGTATTGGCGGGTATCGTTTATCTGGTTTGGGTTGTGATGAGTCCCGCTTTTGCTTCGCATCTGACGCGGGGACATCTTCCCGTGCGCAAGAGCGTTTTGTTCTGGCTTCTGGATAAAGTGCCGGGGGACGCCTCTGTGATGACGACACCGCTTTTTTTGCCGGCGCTGGCTAACCGGATGGATCTGCGGCTTTTCGGAAGTGACCGGGAATCGCAGCCGGCATCCAATCAGCCTGAATACGCTCTGATGGATTTCGGGCCATACCTGTTGGCTCCCTCCGAGGCCGGCACGGTCAATTCAGATCATCTGCAAAGTCTGGCGCGGTTTTTTTCCAAACCCTGGAATGCGATCGAGAGCGTTGGTAGTGTAGTTTTGTTTGGCGCGGGACCACAGCCTCCGGGTCAGGGCCTCTACGAGGTGGTGAAGGATGCCTCGGACAGGCCCTATCTTGATCTGGAGGCTTCCGCCGGAGATGATTTGCATCTTGTGGGCTTCACCATGGAATCGGATGATCAGAATATTGATATCGTTCGTTTTGTCTTTTATTGGAAAAAATTACGTCAGTCACAGGTCCAATATGGAACCTTTTTTAACATCATGAGTCCCGGCGGTGAGGTGGTGCATACGATCAAAAAGCCCTTGTGCTACCAGCTGTATCCCTTCGCGGATTGGCCGGTCGGGGAGATTGTGAAGGAGCGCTACGCCTTTGTGGTTCCGGAGGATCTGGTCCATTCCATGTATGAGGTGCATTTGGGCGTGTATGACGTGGCTTCGGGGGAACTCATGAATTTGAATTCGCAACGCAAGGATGCCATCGACGCGTGGGGTCTGGCCCGATTGATTGCGCTGGATGCCATATGAGCATGACTGAGCGATTGATCCGCGGTGGATGGAGATCTTGCCTGCTGACGGGGGCATTGTGCGCCGCACTGAGCGGCCCCGTCACAGCGGATACGGTGGTGCTGAATTCCGGTCAATCCATCAAAGGTCTCGTCGTCGAAAATCATGAGGACCGGATTGTGATTTCGACAGCGGACGGCGAGAAAGTTGTTCTTAAATCAGACTATCAGCAGATTGATTACGACGAGCCGGCGTATAGCCTGATGGAGTTCGCCCGGGATTTTGATCATCGTAAAAAATACATCGAAGCGCTTTCGTATTACGAAAAGGCGCTGGAGCTTAACCCTGAGCTGGATGAAGCCCGAAAAGCCGCCATGGCTATTCGCAACCGGCTTTGGGCTTCGCACACGGAAGGGCCTGTCGCAGAGCTTTCCAAACAGCAGGATATTCGGGACGCGTGGAGCGCCGACCAATCACTTGAAGAGATTGTGCGGCAGAAGCAAAAAGACTTGAATGCCCTTCTTTGGGATCGGATGGGATTGAAGCTGAGCGACGGAGCCGGTGACTGGGTCAGCGTGGAAGCGGTTCGGCTGGGTTCAGAGGTATTCAAACGGGGAGTGCGTCAGGGCGATCTTCTTCAAGCCGTCGATGGACAGTCTCTGCGTCATCTTAAAATCGACGCGGTGCGGCAGAAGATTCTCGAGCCGAGATATTCGAGCATGACCCTGGATGTGCTTCGGAGTTATCGCCTCGGGGATGCCGGGGTTAAATCGCGACGGCTCGGAAATTTGGGCCTCCGGCTCAAACAGGAATATCAGGGACCGATGATTTCTGATGTAAAGCCCTTGTCGCCGGCAGACCGGGCGGGAATACGGGAGGGCGATTTGGTGATCGAGGTGGCTGATAAGCCGACGCGGTACCTTAAGATCAAACAGGTCAAGCGCCTGATTGAGCGGGGCGGAAGCGGTGGGTCGGCTATTGTTGTTTTGAAACGAACTCTACAAATGTCGAGGAAATGAATATGAGCGAGAATCCGCAATTTAAAAGAACACAGATCCTGGTTGAACGGAATATCCAGTTCAGGTTCGCACGTTTTGTTATTCTTTTTGCCACAGCCACCGCCTTTTTGACGAGCTCGGTCGTGTTCTTTACGATGCTGGTCTTTTTGGGGGACAAGCTGGCGGCGGTGTATCCGCAGGGAAGGCTCGCGCCGATTGTCCGTTCGGCATATCTGGTGTTTTTTGGGAATTTGATTCTCGCGGCGCCATTTATTTTTTATGCGGCGATCCGTTTTTCTCATCGAATTGTAGGACCGCTTCCCAAAATGTACCGATATCTTGAGCGGGTAGGGAAGGGAATCTTCCCCGGGCGGTTGACGATTCGTGAAAACGATGAGCTTCAAGAGCTCGCAGAAGTCATCAATCGTATGGCGGACGATCTCAAATCCAGGGGATTAATCAAAGAGTCTGACGGATCCTGAGCGAGGCGTGCCGCTCCAAACGCGGTTGATACAACCTTCCGTCTGCGCCTTTTCCTTATATTGGATGATTCCCTATCGAAGCCCCGATTTTCTTTCGTTTCTGTCCTTTTATTCTTAATATATCTAATCAATCTTAATCAATTATACATCTTGACAAACATCCGCATACTATATAAAATGTGTCACGTAGTAGGAAAAAGTGGGGGAAAGTGGAGGAATTTTAAGCCTACGCCATGTTTTATGGAGAATATCACCACCATATCGATCGAAAAGGGAGGCTGATCATCCCGTCCAAGTTGCGGGAGGTGGCCAAAGAACATTATGCCGAACGTTTCTTTGTGACCCGAGGACTGGACCGCTGCTTGTTTGTTTTTACCGAGGATGAGTGGCGTATGCAGGAAAACAAATGGAAAAACCTCCCTTACACGCGCTCCGAAGTCAGAAAATTCAACCGCATTTTCTTTTCGGGCGCCGCGGATGTGCACTGTGATATTCAGGGACGCATTCTGATCCCCGGTTATCTCAAGGAATACGCGCTTATCAAGCGGGAGGTTGTCCTCATCGGGGTATCCAATCGAATTGAGCTTTGGGGCCGGGAGCAGTGGAATGAATACTATCAAGGGTCGAAGGATTCCTACGAAGAGATAGCAGAAAATCTGATGGATGAAGGGAAGGGCGCATGAAAAAAAATAGAGCGGAAGAAGAACCGCAGAAAACGGATGACCGCGCGGAACTTCCGGGGACACCGAGAGGGATCATTCTGGAGAGATTCAAGCGTATGAAGGCGCTGCCGACACATTCTCTGGATACTTTCTCGGAATTCTTCGCGCATCATTATCTTCGGAATAAGCGGTTTTTGATTTGACGCAGGCCGTACGGCATGACCCCGTTCTCCTTGAGGAGGCGGTGGAAGGGCTGCGGCCGGCCCCCGGCGACACGGTGATCGATTGCACGGCCGGACGGGGCGGGCATACGGCGGTGCTTGCGCGGCACGTCGGATCGACGGGGGCTGTGTTGGCAATTGATGCGGATATGGAAGCGGTGGATTTTTGCAGTCAACGGTTTGCGGGGGAGTATCCCTGGGTTCGGTGTGTTAAAGGAAATTTCAGGGGCGTGGAGGCGATATGGCAGTCCTCTCACCTTGCGCCGCCCAAAGGCATATTGATCGATGCGGGGATCTCATCTGATCAGCTGGATGACCCGGGACGGGGTTTTTCGTTCCTGAGAGAAGGTCCGCTCGACATGAGGATGGATCGGACTTCCGGCAAACCGCTTGGGGAGGCAATGGCCACGTGGACGCAGGATGAGCTGGAACGGATGATCCGTGAATTTGGTGAAGAACGTTTCGCCGGGCGTATTGCCCGCGCGCTTTGTGAAGCTAGGGGAGCCGGAGCTCTTCAGACCACCACAGAGGCCGCGGAAGTGATAAAGCGGGCAGTTCCGGGCAGATACGAACGCGGGAGGATTCATCCCGCGACAAGAACTTTTCAGGCTTTACGTATTGCCGTTAACCGGGAGCTGGAGGCGCTCGGAGAAGCGATGGAGGGGGCGTTGAACATTCTTGCAGACGGCGGAAGGCTGGCGGTGATTTCGTTTCATTCTCTGGAGGACCGTCTCGTGAAACGCGCGATGCGTGAAGCG
>JADGBA010000040.1 GCA_015231685.1 Candidatus Omnitrophota bacterium
AATATTATTTTGTTGATATTGTAGATGTTCTGGGAAAAGCGTAGAAAGTAGGGAAGTTGGGACAGTCCCAAAAAGTGCCCTTAGCCTGTCCCCGCAGGTAAATACCCAGCTTCGGGGACAGGCTAAGGGCACTTTTTGGGACTGTCCCCCTTCTATTCGGGAAAGCCGGTGGAGCGGTAGGTCTTGAGGGTTCCTTCGTGGTTTTCGACGATCAGGGCTTCGGCGTTGGGGATGGTTTCGATGAGGGCTATGCCTTCGGGGCCGCCCAGGACGCATAGGGCGGTGGAAAGGGCATCGGCTTCTTCGGCGCTTGGGGTTATAACTGTGGCGCTCGTAGCGCGCTCTTGCGGATATCCTGTGCGGGGATCAATGATGTGGGACAATCTCTTTCCGTTAATCGTATAATATCTTGAATAGTCTCCGGATGTGGTAACAGCCATATCAACCATGTCCAACACCCCTATAATACCGCCTTCGCGTGTGGGATCCTGAATACCAATCGGCCAGCCTCGCTCGCCGCCGCGACCTCCCCGGCAATACATATCCCCTCCGGCATCGATCATAAAGTCCCGTATACCACCCTTAAGGAGAATCCTGGCCACTTCATCCACAGCATAACCTTTGGCCACTCCCCCCAAATCCACCTTCATCCCGGCCTGGGTCAAAAGAATTTCGTCCGGCTTAATGAAGCCAAGGTTCGTGTAATTTACCTTAATTTTCTGGTTATTAACCTCGGCAACTTTGGGGTACGTCCCCTGCTTCTCGGCATCCTTCCAGAACTCAACCAACGGATAAATCGTTACATCAAACGCACCCCCGGTCATCTGGGAATAAACCGCTGAGCGCTTGATAAGCTCATATGTGGAAGACTTCACCTGAACCGGTTCGGTGCCGGCGCGGTTTAAGGCCACGAGATCTCCGTTCTCGGCATGGACGCTCATTGTATTCTGAATGTCGTCCAGGCGCAGCCAGCAGCTCTCGACAATCTCTCCGGCGGGAATTTGGGGACTAAAGAAGCAGTGCAGGGTGACCGTAGCGCCGAAGTAGGGACGTTCTTCCTTATACTCCAGAAGGTCTGACGTGGCGGCACACGCGGTGACGCTCAGGAAAAGAATGCAGGCACAAACTGCCAAAATTCGTTTCAAAAAATCGCGCGAATCAGACGGCGGAACTCTCACGGCGGGAATGCCGGTCGGACGCTTCCGAGCCTTCGGACTCATCAAATACGGATCCGGATTCGGATGCCGGCTTCGCAGCCTCGGCTTCCTTGATGGACTTCTCAATGGCTCTGACCGCTTCGATGCCCCGGACCTCAAAATCAATCTTGAGCTGAGTCAGACTGAAAACCTTTTCGAGCTCCACTTTGAGCTCCTGCCGGATGGTCTGGGACTCTTCGATCACGGAAACGGGCATTTTGAATACCGGCTCCACACGGATCAAGAGCCACGGCCCCTTGAGGCCGAGACGGGTCTTGCAGTCATCGATCGAGCTTCTCTGATCGAGAATCTTGTCGACAAATTCCTTGATGCTCGTCAGGGGGACCCGGACCTCTTCCCCTTTGTCCCTGACCACCACCGATTTGACACGCCTCTCAGACGATAGAATACGCGACCAGATGAAGATTCCGGCTCCCCACAGAACAAGAAGAACCATTCCCGCCACATCCAACCGCCCCGTCGCGATCGTCTGTTCATAGAGCGCTGTCATATCCTGCCAGGGAACAAACCCGAGCCGCACCCCGACCAGAATCGCCGCCACCACCAGAAACGAAAGCGCGAACACGTACAAAAAGAGTTTTCCGACAAATTGTTTCATATGCTTTCCCCTTTAAGATGAGGGGCCTATGATAGCTCGGGCGGGAGGCTTTTACAAATTTAAAACAAAATGGCGGCAGGGATCGGGAATTTTGAGCTTACCGGTCTTCTTCTCCACCCGGTCGACCACCCTCTCTGCGGTCTGGCGAAGCTCCTTCTTGATCACCTTCTGCTTGTCGCCGGAAGCCATCTTGAACTGTGCCACGAGCGATATAAACCGCATGGTTTCTCCCATAGAGAGTTCATCACAAATACGTGAAACATCATCTTCGAGGATCGCATCGATATCCAGGCCTTTAAGCGCCTTGGCACAAGCGCTGCCGGGTTCGAGATACACCATCCCTTTCTTGGCTTCTTCCTTTATAATTGCGGCTGCCTTTTTCTTGATGGGATTCATAAGCTGCCGCTGGAGGCTCCGCCAAAGGATGGGCCGAAGCCCGGCCTTGGCAATTTATTGGGCATCGAGTTGAACTGTCTTTTCAGCCGTTCCATGATCTCGCAAGGGGTAGAAAGACGAATCTCCCGGGCCGGAGGATCATCCTGCGAAAGTCGCGAAGTCCTGGAGCGCCGGGGCTTTCTTTTTTTGGCCGGACCCTTTTTGGGAGAAACTAAAAACCTCTTCTCCAACGGATTATCTAAAATCGACATGGCTCCCTGTGAGACACCCCCTCACACGATTTGTGGAAAAATCGCAGGGTGGAATTTCGTGTATTAGTACTTGTTATTACAGATTAGTACGCGCAGTTACTTTAACAAGAATATTATATAAAACTTAAAGAATATACGCAACGTTATTCTAACTTTTTTCAGATTTTTAGTAGCCTTAGGTGTCAGTCCTTGAATATTGCATGGGAAAATCATTCAACCGGCGGAAACGCTTCTTGCTGCGTGCAATATTCAAGGACTGACACCTCCGCTTACTTCCACTTGTCGAGGATGCTGGAGATGCGGGCTTGGACTTTGTCTTTGAGTTCGCGGTCTTCGAGCAGGCTGTCGAGGATCTTTTCGTGTTCTTCGGCGAGTTTGATGATGTCTTCCTGGAGTTCGCGGTTTTCCTTCTCCAGACGGTACTTTTCAACGGCGTGGCCGAGGGGAAGGAGGACTTTGTCCTTGGAATCGATGGGCTTGAGGATATAGTCGAAGGCACCTTCGCGAACGGCCTCCTGGCAGCTTTCCAACGTCCCGTATCCGGTCAGAAAGATGAAGGGAATCTTGATTTCCTGACCCGAAACGTGCCTGAGAACGTCCAGGCCGGACTTGCCGGGCATCTTGAGATCGCAGATGACGGCCTCGATTTCCTGGGAGCCTTTCATGTACGCGACGGCCTCGTCGTAGCCGTCGGCGGAGAGCACCCGATACCCGCAATTCTCCAGAAGCTCCGACATCGCCTCACGGATCGCCTCTTCGTCATCCACACAAAGCACTGTCGCCATCTGAGCGTTCTTTTTCATGACTGGATCTCCAGAGGTTTGGTTTTGAGTTCCATGATTTCATAAATACTGTTTTCAACGCGCCTGAGCAGGTCGTCTCCGGCGCCGAAGGCCTGTTCCTTGCGGACCGGCAACACAAAATAAAACACCTTCCCCCGGTTCTCACGCTGGGTGAAGTGAATGATACCGTTATGAGCCAGCACAATGGTCCGGGACAGCGACAACCCCAGACCCGTTCCGCGCTCGGGGCCCTTGGTCGTATAAAAAGAGTCGAAGATCTTCTTTTCTGTGCCCGGCAGAACCGGTTTGCCGTTATCGAATACCCCCACCGCGACGGCGCCGTCCTCTTTAAGTACGCGGGAGACAACAACAATCCGGCCGCCCGGCTCGCGCTTGTATACCTCATCGATGGCGTCGCGTGCGTTGACGAGGAAGTTCATGACCACATCCATGATCTCGTAACGGTCGACGTGCGCCCTGGCCTGTTCATCGGATTCCAGAAACAGCTCAAGATCGATATTATGATCCTTGAACTGCTGTTTGAAGATATAGAGCGAGTCCGTGATCGGAACATTGATATCCATCAATTCCAGCCGGTGGGTTCGGCCCTTGGCATAATCGCCCAGGCGGCTCACAATACTTCCCAGGCGGACAAACTGATCTTTGATCCGCTCCACTTTGTCCTTAAGCTCGCCGTCTTCGGCCACCTTGGCGTTCATCAGAATCGATTCGATCCTGAAGGCGATGCCGTTCAGGGGCTGGTTCATCTCGTGGGCCACGCCGGCTCCGATTTCGCCCATCGTCACCATCTTGCCCGCCTGGGAGAGCTTCGTCCGGAAGTCGCGCAGGGATTCAAAAGCGGACTTCAAGGCATCATGAGCCGCCTTCTTCTCCTCGAGCTGCCGGGAGAGTTCCTCATCGTAGTGCCTCATGAGGTCGCGCATGGAAACCACGCCCACCACCCGGCCGTCTTCCACCACGGGGAGATGGCGAATATCGTGTGTGCGCATAAGATCGAGAACGAGGTAATATGGCTCACCCGGACCCACCCGTATCGGATCCGGTGTCATAAAGTCCTTGATTTGGCCGCCCGCGGCCTTTCCGGCTTCCATCGCCGGTATGGCCTTTGTAAGAACATCCCGCTCAGAAAAAATCCCGACAAGCGCATCGAGTGTGCCCACGAGAAGCATCCCGATTTTGGCTTCAGCCATGCGCTTCAGGGCGGAGGAAAGTTTTTCGTCCGGCGATGCCATTACAAGTTCCCGGCTCATGAGCTCCGAAACCTTCTTCATACGTGTCAGATGCAGGGTTTCGGCAAAAGGCGTCTTCTCCGGCTTCGCCCTCGGCTCCTGATCACCCCCACCCAGCTTGAGCATTCCCTCTCCGCCGACATAACCTTCCCGCTCGACCTTCTTCAGCCCCTGGATCTTCTTCAGGATGTCCTGCATCTGATTGAGGGCCCCTTTGACGCGGCTGATGGATTTCTGGTCCTTCTCCCCGGTGAGCCGCCCCTGAAGACCGTCCAAGGCCATGAAGGCCACCATGAGCGGCTGATTCATATTGTGGTTGTAGGTGGCCACCATCTCTTTGAGAATCTGAATCTCATCGCGGCCTTTGACCATTTCGAGATTAATGATCTCGGTGAGATTCTTGGAGCGCTCCATCGCCACTTCCAGATGCGCGGCCACGCGGGCCTTGAGCTCGTCCGCGCTGATGGGCTTGCGGACATAATCGACGCCGCCGGCCTGGAACCCCTTGACGAGGTCTTCGGCCCCCTCCATCGCGGTCACGAACAATATCGGAAGGAACCTGAATATCGGATTGGCCTTGAATGCCCGGCAGGCCTCAAAACCGTCCATCTCCGGCATCATGATGTCCATCAGAACAAGATCCGGCCGTGAGGTTTCCGCCAAATCAAGCGCCGCGCGTCCGGAGTCGGCCTCGACGCATTCATAATCCTTGCCGGCCTTCTCGAGGATATTCCGGATGAGCTTCCGGTTCACCGCGTTGTCATCGACCACCAGGATTTGCGGCATTTAGAAGAGAATCTCCTCGAGGGTCTTCAAGATCGCCTCGTCCACGTCCTTGATCGAAACCATGCCCACGAGCTTACCCGCGTCCACGACCGGCGCGTGCCGGAAGTTGCCGTCATGCATCCGGCGGAATACCTTGGGAACCGCCGTGGAAGGTTTGAAGATCTTCGGATTTGGGGTCATCACCTCACCCACCGTCACCTTCGAGCTGTCGATATCTTTGGCGAGAATCTCCGTCATCATGTCGCGTTCCGTGAGTATTCCGGTGAGACCTCCCTCACTGTTCACGACCGCGACGGCGCCCACATTAAGTTCGGCCATTTTTTTGGCTATTTCAGTGACACGAACCTCCTCGGTTGTCGTCAACGTGTCTTTGGACATGATGTCCCCGATCGTCAAATCAAAAAAATTTCCTATCGTCATTACGCCGTCCCTCCGTACCCCAATGACCGCAGGGCCTTTTCCAGTTCCGCCATGAGCGGCACGATCTCGGCCGCACTTCTCTTCTCCTTGCCGGCAAACTCCACCGCCTTGGCCGCCGTCTGAAGCTCCGTCAGGCGCAAATTGCCGGCCGAACCTTTGATGGAATGACCCAGGGCATCCAGCCGCGCATGATCCGGAATGGCCGCGGCGGTTTTGAGCTCTTCGAATTCCCCGCCCGATTGCGCGATGCAGTCCGCGACCAGCTCATCATAAATCGCCTCATCAAGCCCGCCGAGATCTTCCAGAATCATCTTTTTGGTCGCCGCGTCCATCACAGGCTTCCCTCAAGCTTCGCCAACAGGTCCAGACTCGTCTTCTCTTCCGCAGTGATGCGCTGAAGATGCCGCACCGAATCCTCCAAGCGGGCCGAGAGCTTCTCGAAGGCCGCCTGCCGTTGGACCAGTTCGTTCTCAAGCCGCTCCAGCGCCGCTTCCTCTTCGGCCGAAACCGGCGCGGGTTCGGGCACCGGCTCGGGTTCGGGCACCGGCGCGGGTTCGGGCGCCGTCACGCGCGCCTGACCGATTTCTTTCTTGAGACGCTCCACCTGCTTTTGCGCGGCTTCGAGCTCCTCATGGATCGCACTGCACTCCTGCCGGAGCTCAGCGGCCTCGCCGCCCGCGCGCTCCGCTTCCAGCCGCGCGGTTTCGAGCCGCTCCTGCGTCAGGGCGGCTTCCTTGCGGTGCCGTTCGGCCTCGACGCGCGCCTCCTGGGCCTTTTCCCGCGCCTCACCCAAAGCGCCCTCCATCCTCGAAATCTCACCCGCCACTTCATTGGATTTTTCGATGTTGGCCTTCATCTGGTCGATAATCTCTTCTTTGCGGCGGATTTCGGCCTCGAGCGCCTCCTGCCGTGCCTTGAGACTCTTGATTTCGCCGGCATCGGGTGACTTCTTCACGGCCGGTTGAGTGGGCAGTCCCTCTTCAAGCTCCCATACCCTTGCTCCGTAACGAAGCCCGAGAATCAGCGCCAAGGCATTCTCAACAATCAGAATAGTAACAAGAATCATCAGCAACATATCAGCCGCCCTCCCTGAGCTTGCGGAGTTTCTCGAGCGTGTCCGAAATCCCCTTCGTCTCCTCTTCCTCGATCTCGGTGCCGTGCCCCAGATTGCTTTCGACCTCGACATGCTTGAAGAGCGCCGAGAGGTCGATGTTTTCTTCCTCCGCCACCTGCCGTAACTGGTGCATCTTGGCTTCGCGTACGTGGCCGGAAGACACCTGAATGTCCTTCAGCATGTCCACGAGGCGCGAAGAAAGCTTCTCGCCCATGGACTCGAGTGATCCGGAGAGGATTTTTTCAAAATATTCCTTCATCCTCTCGTCCGGCCCGCCGGACGGGACCGCCGCCCCCGGGGTTGCGGCCGCGGCCGCGAACGGTGATTCTGCGTGAGGCACAGCCGGTCCTTCGGGAGACTTCGGGCGGGACTCGGCCTTCCGGACCAGGCCCTCCAGACGCCGGTGCCGCTCGGCGGACTTCTTGTCCAGGTCCTGCGCGAGACTCTCGGCGGAACCGATCTTGGCCTCGAGGCCCGCCTCGAGCCCCTCGAGCCGCTTGTTCAGCTTTTCCAGCCGTTCGATGCGCTCATTTTTCATGATTCAAGCTCCACGTTGATTGCATGAAACAAACGCCCCCGCGCGACGCTCGTGAAGGGCTCATCGGCCACCCTCACTTCTGAGATCTCGATACCCATCTCGACATCCGCCATCTCCTCGCGCACGACGTCAATAAATCCCCCGGCCATGGCCGAGCCGCCGGCAAACACGACCGGCACCGGTTCCCTGAACTGCGGCGTCGACGCGCCCTGTCCGAGCCGCCGGCTGATCGCCTCCAAAAAATATTTGATGTAATTGCGGTAATAAATCGCGAGGGCCTCCGCCTCGCGGCCGTCGGGACTCGCGATGTTGATCCCCTGCTCCTTCATCGACGTCACCTGGCCCACCGACAGATTCAGCGCGTCCGCCGCCTTCTTGTCGATCCAGTCGCCGCCGCGCGTCACCGAGAAGGATAGAATCGGGACGGACTTGTACGCCGCGCAGACATTGACCATGCCGCCGCCGCAGGAGACCCCGATCCCCGTAAAATTCGACGACTCCATCTCGGAGAGAACGACCGCGTACCCCTCGTCGATGATGACCGGCGTGAAGCCGATCGATTTGAGAATCCCCTCGAAGACCCCGCGATGGTAAATGGTGTCCATGTCCCGGTCGACGGGTTTGGCCGGCACCGAAAAGCAGCAGATCTCCTTCTCACGGCGCGGCTTCCAGAGGATGTGTTCAACGAGGAGCTTCAGAATCGGGACCGACTCGGCCTCGGAAGGATTGAGAATCCCCTGACTCATGGACCGCTGGATGTCGCGGTTGAATATATTGGCCAAATCGAGCGCGATGTTCCCGAGGACATACATCTGCGGCTTCATGGCGACGTACTTGATCTTGAGCCGTTCGAGAAGCTGTTTGGTCGCCGCGTCCGACCGCACCGACAAAAAGGCGTTGCGTTCATGCTTGACGAAGACATGGGACTGCTCGACTTCCCGCGCCGCGCCGAGATAGGCGGTCCCGAGGTCCAGGCCCAACCCGAGACGGTCTTCGGTTTTTTGGCGGGATTGTTTGGCGGTGTCGGGCAGGTCGTAGCCGGACTCCTTCTCGCCGGATTCAACGACCTCCGGCTCGGGCTCAACGACGATCTTCTGGGCGATCTTGTCGGCTTTCTTGACCTTGGACGCCTCTCCGGCCGCCTTCTCCAGAAGATACTGGTTGATGGCCTTCAGCTTGTCCCGAATATCCTCGAGGCGCACCTCTTTGGCGGCGTTCCGCGACTCGTGCTGACGGTAACGGAGAATGTCCTGCGTGCGATAGGCGGGATTGTGAAGGATGGAGTAACTCTTGATACGCTTGTTGAGGATCTTCAGGCGCCCGCGGACCTTCTCCAGACGATCGCGTGCCGATTCATTGTTTTCTTTAGCCATAGACACCCCGCCCGCCTTTTCCCTTCAGCGGGACTTCAAGCCTAAATGAAACGCAGATTGTCGGGCCCGATTTAAGCTTCGCTGAGCGCGGCCAGGAGACATCCTTTGGCCGTGGCGTACAGCGGCTCTTCGGCGAGCCTTACGTCATTGATCGGAATGGGAAAATCCAGCTTCTTGACCTCTTCTTTGTGGACGTCGCAGAACCCACCGATCATGGAGGAGCCTCCGGAACAGACGATGTCCACCGGATCCGGAAATTGCGGAACGGATTCCGCGGTTTCGAATTTTTGTTTGATGTGCGTCAAAGTGTAGTTGATGAGATTGCGGTAATAGATGACCACCGCCTCCTCTTCCCGGCCCTTGGGGGCGTTGATGTTGATGCCCTTTTCCTTGATGGCCGTGGCGCGGTTCGACTTGATTCCGAGGACCTTCGCGACGTTGCGGTCGATCCAGTCGCCCGCGCGGCTGGTCGAGAAACTGACGCATGGAATGGTCTTGTAGCTGACGCAGACGTTGAACATCCCGCCGCCGCAGGAGATGCCGATACCCGTGAAGTCCCTATCGCCCAGTTCCGCGAACACCACCGCGTGGCCTTCATTCATGGGCTTGGGCTGATACCCCAGATTCCTCAAGGTCGCCGCGATCACGTCCGTGTGGTACACGATGTTGAAGTCCGCATCGACTGGATCCGCCGGCACTGAGTAATAGCACGCCGTCTCCGTGTCCGGTTCGGGCTTGCCCAGCACCGCCTCGACAAGAAGCTGAAAGATCGGCGCCGCGTCGGCTTCGGAAGGACTCATGACGCCGTCCTGCATGGGCCGGCGCACCTGCTTGTTCATGATGTTGGCCAGTTCAAACGCCGCATCACCGAGGACGTAGACCTTCTTCCCCATCTGGGCGTATTTGACCTTCTGCTGCTTGAGCATTCCCAGCGTGGAGGGATTCACGTC
>JADGBA010000041.1:0-2325 GCA_015231685.1 Candidatus Omnitrophota bacterium
CGGCCGCAGTGATCGATGAACAACACAATTTTGGTGTTCTTCAGCGTAAATTTTTGGAAGAAAAAGCGGGGGCCCCCCACGTGCTTGTGATGACGGCAACCCCGATTCCGCGAACGCTCGCCTTAACGCTTTACGGCGACCTGGACCAGTCCGTGATGAGGCATGCGCCGTCGGGTCGCGGCCGGGTACACACTCTGCGAATGGAATCGGGCCGGCCCTCAGAAGTGATGGCGCTGGTCGAGGAAGAAATCGCGAAGGGACGGCAGGCCTATTGGGTTTGTCCTACCCTAAAGACCTCGGGGAAGGGCGCGCTTATGCCGGCGGTGGAGCGCTTCCGCAGGTTGAGTGAGCGTCTGGGTCCCGGCCGGGTGGATGTGATTCACGGACAGCTCTCTAGCGACGAAAAGAAGGGGGTGATGAGCCGTTTTGGCCGGGGAGAGATCAAGCTGCTGGTGGCGACCACGGTCATTGAGGTCGGGCTCGATGTGGCTAACGCGACGGTGATGGTGATCGAAAACGCGGAACGTTTTGGATTGAGTCAGCTTCATCAGCTTCGAGGCAGAATCGGACGGTCCAAACACGAATCTTTTTGTGTTCTGGTTTCTGCCGCCGAAAATTCCGCCGCAGAAGAGCGTTTGACCGCGTTTTGTGAACTCGAGAGCGGATTTGATGTTGCGGAAGAAGACCTTAAATTCAGAGGGCCGGGGGATTGCTTGGGTTCCAGACAACACGGGGCACCGCAGATCCGGATCGGTGATTTGATCAGAGACACCTCAATTTTGGTTGCGGCCCGGGAAGACGCCCGGCGTCTGGTTGAATCAGATCCGGCACTATCGAGGCCGGAACACGCGCTCTTGCTTCGGGAGCTCAAGCGACGATCGGAGCGGGTATCCGCGCAAGCGATTGAGGCAAAGCGATGAAAGTACTGACCGGTGCACTTCGCGGTCAGAGCATCCGGTTTCGTCCCAACCCATCCTTGAGACCTACGCCGGATAAAGCCCGAGAGGCACTGGCGCAAAGAATGCGGGCCATTTTTGAGAACGCCACGGTTCTGGATTTGTTCAGCGGAACGGGGGCGCTGGGCATGGAGGCGCTTTCTCTGGAGGCGCGCCGGGTGGATTTTGTGGAGCTCGAACGGCGGCAATGCACGGAGCTTCAAAAAACTCTATCTGATCTGAAGGTGGGCGACGAGCGTTGCGGAGTGTATGCGCACGACGCCTTCAAGTTCCTTCAAGGGTTTTCCTCCGAGGGGGCGGGTTATGATGTGATTCTGGCCGACCCTCCCTATGACACTGACGATGCCCAAAGGCTGATCTCTGCAGTCGGCGTCTCTCCCGCCTTGCGGGAAGGCGGATGGCTTGTCGTCGAAACCCGAAAAAAGAACCTGCTTGAGGGTAGCGGCATGCTGAAGCTGTATGATACGCGTCTTTACGGGGACACTCGATTCAGTTTTTTTCGACAAATATCCCGCCTTACGCTGGACTCGTAACCCATTGTGTGATAGCCTATTGCGTCAAAAGCAAATGATCTTATGAGCCACGATGCCATCATTGATTCGTTTAAGGATTGTTGGGACTCTTTTTTGAGTCAGTGTGAACGCTTGGATGACGAGCGGCGTCTGGGGTCAGTGGAAGAGAACGAATTTTTGAGAACCCGGGACGCGGTCCTCGAACGCTATCGCAAGATCTGCGGGACGGATTTGGGGCGGGGATTGTCGCGGGCGATCGGCGGGGCTATGGAAGTCCTTGGTTCTTATGTCTCGGTGACGAATCTTTCTGACATGCAGGCGGAGCGGTTGCGCGGGGCGTGGCGAAAGTGCGATTCCGAAATTGGTGACTGGCTGATCACGCTGAGAAGGCAGAATATTTTTGTGAATACCCGGGCGCGCCGGGAGAGGAAAAAACGAATTCAATGGATGATTACGGTACCGGCCGGTTTTGTTTTGATCGCCGCGGGGGCGATCGCGGTGGGTATTCGGTTTTTTTTGAACCGTTAATAAAATGATATGCAGTATTTTGAGGAGGATTAATCATGGCTGTCACCAAAAAGGACATTATCCTGCAGATTGCCAACGAAACCGGAATCAAGCAGATTGACGTTAAACAGGTGGTGCAAAAAACCCTGGATGCGGTGATTGGTTATCTGGCCAAAGGAGAGACCGTGGAACTCAGAAATTTTGGGATATTCAAGGTCAAATCGCGCAAGGGTCGGACCGGAAGAAATCCGCGAACGGGACAGGAAGTGCCAGTGCCTCCAAAGAAGGTTGCGATCTTCAAGCCGGGCCTCATCATGAAGCGGGACGTTAAATAGCAGGTCGCTGAGGAA
>JADGBA010000041.1:2376-9186 GCA_015231685.1 Candidatus Omnitrophota bacterium
GGGAGCGGTTTGAGCGCATGGCCCAGGATGTGTTCACGCGGTTCGGATTTGAACCGATTCGGACACCGGTGATGGAGGAGGCGGATCTTTTTCGGCGTTCGGTCGGAGAATCGACAGATATCGTCCAGAAAGAGATGTATGAGTTTGAGGACCGCGGGCACACCCGGATAGCGCTGAGGCCCGAGGGCACCGCGGGAGTGGTTCGTGCGTTCATAGAGAATCACCTGGCTCATGAGAGCGCGGTGCGTAAATTTTATTATTACGGCCCGATGTTCCGTGCCGAACGGCCGCAGGCCGGGCGTATGCGGCAGTTTCATCAAATAGGCCTGGAGTCATTGGGTTCGGATTCGGTTCGAGCGGACACGGAAATCATGCAGGCGCTCGCGGCCTTTTTGAATGCCGCCGGAATCCGCGGGGCCGAGTTTCAGATCAATTGTCTGGGTGATCCGGACGACCGAAAGCGTTATGCGGGGGAGCTTCGGTCTTATCTGGAGAGGCGGATCGGGGATATCTGCGAAACGTGCCGCATACGGATGGACGCCAACGTGATGCGGGTGCTGGACTGCAAAAACCCGTCCTGCCGGGATGTGGTGCGGGATGCCCCCAAAATTCTGGAATCGGTCAAAGACGCTTACCGGGCGGAACTCGAAGTGGTGTTGGGGGTTTTGGCCGAATCCGGAATCAAGGGCAGATACAATCCGACGGTTGTTCGCGGGCTGGATTATTATACGAGAATTGTTTTTGAGGTCACGCATCCCGATCTTGGTTCTCAAGACGCCCTGGCGGCCGGAGGGCGTTATGACCTTCTTGTCAAACAGCTTGGAGGACGGGCGACTCCCGCGGTGGGATGCGCACTGGGAATGGAACGGCTGGTGATGGCCATGAAGGCCGCCGGAGACCCGGCAAGCGGGCCTCGTATCGTGGTGGTTGCTCTTGGTGAGAGCGCGCAGCAGCCGGGATACCGGCTTTTGTCCCAAATCCGCGCGGAGGGATTTGATTCGGATATGGATTTTGAGAACCGCTCGCTCAAAGCTCAGCTCAGACGGGCGGAAAAATGCGGCGCCAGGTGGTGCCTTATTCTGGGAGACAACGAAATTCAAAAACAAACGGTGATCATCAAGGACATGACAGAAGGCGGTGGACAGAACGAAATACCCGCAGGCGATGTTCTTGGGCACCTTCGAAAGGTTTTGCAGTGAAACACCGAACCCATACCAACGGACAATTGAATCGGGCCCACGTCGGCCAAACGGTGTCGCTTTGCGGGTGGGCTGCCACCCTGCGCGATCATGGCGGAGTGAATTTTGTGGATCTTCGCGACCGTTGGGGTGTGACTCAGGTTGTCTTCCGACCGGAACCTGACAAGGATTTGCACGCACGTGCCCGTGAACTGCGGCCGGAATATTGTGTCCGCGTTACCGGCAAAGTCACCCCGAGGCCCGAAGGGACCGTCAACACCAAATTGCCGACCGGAGAAATTGAGGTGGAGGTCCAGTCGCTTGAGGTCTTCAGCCGTTCCAAGACACCGCCTTTTGAAATGGAAGGAAATCAGGCGATATCGGAGGAGGTCCGGTTAAAGCATCGATATCTGGACCTCCGCCGGAGCGCTACCCAGGAGCCGCTTTTTTTCAGAAGCCGCCTCATCAACGCCATCCGTCAGCATCTGACCGGTCGGGAGTTTATTGAGGTGGAAACCCCGATTCTCTGCAAGTCGACTCCCGAAGGCGCCCGTGATTATCTGGTGCCGTCGCGGTTAAATCACGGTGAATTTTTTGCGCTTCCCCAGTCGCCGCAGCTTTTCAAGCAGCTTCTGATGGTGTCCGGTTTTGAACGCTATTTCCAGATTGCCAAATGTTTTCGTGATGAGGACCTTCGCGCGGACCGCCAGCCGGAATTTACCCAGCTTGACCTTGAGATGTCCTTCGTCAACGAAGAGGATATCTTTGAGGTGATTGAGTCCATGATGGCGGAGGTCTTTGAGAAAGCGGCGGGACAAAAACTGACTACGCCGTTCCCCAGACTCTCCTACGCCGATGCGATGGCGCGCTTCGGTTCAGACAAGCCGGACCTGAGATTTGCGCTGGAGATTCGTGATGCGTCCGAAGTCTTTGCTGAGACGGGTCTCAAGATTTTTAAACAAACGCTGGACGGCGGCGGGGTGATTCTGGCCTTGAAGGCGCCCGGTGCCGGTGGGCGCTTTTCCAGAAAAGATTTTGACGATATGGTGACATTCGCCAAAAGTCAGGGCGCCGCGGGATTGGCGTATCTCAAGTGGACGGCGGCAGGCATTGAATCGCCCATTGCCAAATTCCTTAAAGCCGAAGAGATCGCCCGCCTGGGCGAGCTTCTTCCGGAGGGAGTCAAAGAAGGGGATGCTGTGTTTTTTGCCGCGGACAAGAAACGCCCGGCCCAGCTTCTTCTCGGGGCGGTTCGTCTGGAACTCGCCCGGCGGCTCGGGATGCGGCCGCAGGGGGGAATTTCTTTGGCATGGATTCATGAATTTCCGCTTCTTCAGTTGAATGCCGAGGACGGCAAATGGAACAGCGAGCATCATCCTTTTACGGGGATCCATCCGGAAGACACCGGTCTTCTCGGTGTGGATAACGGGGCAATCCGCTCGCTGTCCTACGATCTTGTATTGAACGGAAACGAAATCGCCTCAGGCTCCATCCGTATCCACGATGCGGTCCTGCAGGAGAAGGTCTTCGAGACCATCGGGCTTGATCCCGAGGAATGCAGAAAGCGTTTCGGGTTCCTGTTGAAGGCTTTTGAGTACGGCCCTCCGCCTCACGGGGGAATCGCCATCGGGCTGGACCGTCTGACGGCGATCTTGACCAATCGTGAGTCCATCCGGGACGTGATTGCTTTCCCGAAGACTCAGAAGGCGATTTGCCCCCTGACGCAGGCGCCTTCAGAAGTGGATCCGGTTCAGTTGAAGGATCTGGGGTTGAAGATAGCGTGAGCACAAAGCCGCTCGTCGGCGAAGTTGCTGTGCTGGCGGAGACCACGCTTGAAGGCGTCGCGCTTCGAACGATTCGATCCACGGTTCGGCGTGTGCTTGAGCGGGAGCGGGTGGCGGGAGCGGGTGTGACGGTGCTTGTCACGGATAATCAGCGTATCCGCAAACTTCACCGCAAATTTTTGAAGAAGAACTCCGCCACGGACGTGCTGGCGTTTGAGGCGGGAGAAACCCTGATGCCGGATGCGGCCCGGTATTTGGGCGATGTAGTGGTGTCGGCCCAGATGGCGGGCGCCTATTGCCGTAAAAACGGCGGTGATGTGCGCGAAGAAATCCTGAGATACGTGGTTCACGGTCTTTTGCACTTGTTGGGTTACGATGATCTGACTGCAGACCAAAAGGTGAAGATGATTCGGCGTCAGGAACAATTATTGAAGGGGTCCGCAAAATGACGGACGGTAAGAAGGACATTAAAGGGGGTAGGACGATGAGGGCCTGGAGGAAGTATTTTTTTACGGGTCTGGCGGTGGTTTTGCCGGCCATTTTGACGATTCTGGTGTTTCAATACCTTTGGACCATCGCCATCGCGCTGATTGTGGATCCGCTTTACCGGATTCTTCCGTTTGATGTGGACCGGGTGATGGCGGAGACCGTGATCAAGATTCTTATTTTTATGGTGGTTCTCGGCGCGGTGTGCCTGGTTGGATTTGCGGCCAACCTCTTCTTTATCAAGCAACTTATCCATCTCGGAGAGGAACTGTTGTCCCGTGTCCCGATGGTGAATCGCGTCTATTCGGTGCTCAAGGAGATTTCCACGGCGATGGTGGGTCGTGACGATAAGCAGGAGATGTTCCGGAGCGCGGTATTGATCGAATATCCCAGAAAGGGGCTCTATTCTGTCGCCTTTCTGACCAAGTCCTATCATGAGGTGCTCTCCAAACGCGCGGGTGAACGGCTTTCGAGTGTTTTTTTGCCGACGACACCCAATCCCACGAGCGGAGTTTTGCTTTTTTTGCCCAAAGAGGAAATCATCGAAATCCCGCTGACCGTTGAAGAAGCAGTCAAGCTTGTGATCAGCGCCGGGACGCTGACAGGAAAAACTCTTATGGATGCACGGCCGGACGCGAAATCCCCGGGGACCGACCGCTAGCGCCATGGCCGCGGAACGGACGCTCGCCTATGTTTTGGGAACCCGGGATTACCGGGACACGAGTCTCATGGTGACGTTGTATACCCGGGATTTCGGCAAGATCAAGGCGCTCATCAAAGGCGGGCGGGATGCGCGCAACAAATTCGGCTCGAGCTTCGAACCGTTCAGTCTCAACGAAGTGCTTGTGTACCGGCGCCGGCGAGGGGACCTGCACCTTGTGACGCAAGCGGAGCTCGTGGACCGTTGGGACGGGCTTCGAACGGATCTGGAGCGGCTGGGCTCAGCGGCCTATGTGGCCGAAGTTATCGATCAGCTGACCGACGCGGAACCGCATCCGCAGGTGTTTGCGCTGATTTCGGATGTGTATGGTTTTATGGATGCGGGGAACAGTCCGAAGCGGAGTCTCCGAATTTTTGAGATCAAACTGATGTCGGCGCTCGGGTGGATGCCGGAACTTTTTTGCTGTGTGTATTGTCGTGAGGTCCCCGGCGAGCCGGTTTATTTTTCGGTGTCCTCCGGCGGGCTGGTATGCGCGTCGTGCCGGCATAAGGACGCGCCGCTGGTCATGATTTCGAAGGGGTGCGCGCTTTTTCTTGAGGAAGCGAGAAAACGACCCTTTGCAGATCTTCGGCACATCAAAGTGAGCCGTGAACTCGGAGAAAAACTTGAACAGATGATGCGTGGTTTCTTGGAGCATCATCTCACGCGACGGCCCAAGGCGCTGTCATTTTTGGAAAAGATCGGAGCCGCTTGATGGATTTTCAGGAATTGATTTTGAGGCTGGGACAGTACTGGAAAAAGCGGGGTTGCGTGCTGTTGCAGCCCTACGATATGGAGGTGGGTGCCGGCACCTTTCATCCGGCAACGTTTTTTGGTTCGCTGGGAAAGCGTCCGACGCGCGCGGCGTATGTGCAGCCTTCGCGCCGTCCCACGGACGGCCGTTACGGAGAAAATCCCTTGCGGGCGCAGCACTATTTTCAGTATCAGGTGATTCTGAAACCGTCTCCGGACGATGTTCAGGATTTGTATCTCGGAAGCCTCCGGGAGTTGGGAGTTCCGCTGGACAAACACGATGTGAGGTTCGTGCAGGATGACTGGGAATCGCCGACCCTGGGTGCTTCGGGTCTCGGGTGGGAAGTCTGGATGGATACTTTGGAAGTCACCCAGTTCACGTATTTTCAGAAGATGGGCGGTTTTGAGCTTAGTCCCATTACATGCGAACTGACCTACGGGCTGGAGCGCATCTGCATGTTTTTGCAGAATGAGTACGATCTGTATCGGCTTCGCTGGGCTCCAGGGGTGTTGTATGGAGATCTGCACCTCGCCAAGGAGAAGGAGTATTGCCGGTACAATTTTGAGCAGAGCGATATCGCGCATCTCCATAAAGTGTATGAGCTGTACGAATCCGAAGCGCTCCGGTCGATTGAGGCGGGACTTCTGATGCCCGCCTATGAGAACATGCTGAAGACATCGCACACCTTTAACATGCTCGACGCCAGAAGCGCAGTGAGTGTTACGGAGCGGCCGACCTACATCGCCCGGGTCCGCAAACTCGCCCGACGCTGCGCCGAAAGTTATATGGCGCGGGAGGCCGAAAATGACGCCTGAACCGCGCGTGATCACGCGACGCATCCTGGTGGAAATCGGCACCGAAGAAATTCCGGCGAATTACCTGTTTTATGCCGATGCCAACGGCCAGGCCTATCTGCGCGAGCGGCTGCTTGCGGCGTTTGACGAAATCAATCCGCACGGAGCGTACCGGGCGGGAGCGGTGGAAATATTTCTGACGCCGAGAAGGATGATTTTTCATGTCCCTGCGCTGGAGTTTTCTCCGAAGGAGATTCATGAGACGGTGGTCGGGCCGCCGGCAGACAAGGCTTTTGCGGAGGACGGATCGCCAACGCCGATGCTTGCGGGTTTTGCCAAAGCGAAGGGGATTGATCTCAAGAAAATCGTATGCAAAGAAGTCGGCGGAAAGAAGGTCGCCGCGTTTGAAAAACGCGTACGGCCGGAGCCGATCGAAAAGAAGATCGGTAAGTGGATGGAGCTTTTTCTGGGCAAACTTTCTTTTCCCAAGAATATGCGGTGGGATGCCTCGGGCGCGGTTTTTCCCAGACCCATCCGGACGATTCTTTGCCTGGCGGATTCCCGGTGCGTGAAGTTGTCTTTGGCGGGGATCGCATCGTCCCGGCGCGTTCGTGTCTTTAAGGACGGGCGACGTCGTTTGCTCTCAGCCAGAAACCCGGAGCACTATTTTCAGCTATTGACAGAATCGGGTGTGGTCTGGGATCCGACACGGCGGCGCGAGATGATCCGTGCCGGCGTGGAAAAGGCGACCCTTAAGGCCGGAGGCAATCTCGCAGATCAGGAGGGGTTGCTGGAGGAAGTGGTCTTTCTAAGCGAATCTCCGGTGGTGGTGTCCGGATCCTTTGATGCCGCATTCGCGGATTTACCGCCGGCAGTCCTGAAGGCCAGCCTGGCCAAAGCGCAGAGACTTTTTAGTGTTTTTGATTCACAAGGCATTCAGCAACCCCATTTTGTGGCGGTGCTGGATGGCGCCTCCGGGGATAATCCGCGGGCAGTGCAAACCATCGCCGCGATTCTGGCCGCCAAGCTCCAGGACAGCCGGTTTTTTTTCACGGAAGATCTGAAGATTTATTCGGACGCCGCCGGAGATGATGAGGGAGCGGGAAGACTTGAG
>JADGBA010000042.1:0-2197 GCA_015231685.1 Candidatus Omnitrophota bacterium
TGCATGACCAAGCCTTATATGCACGATGAAATGATCGAAGCGATACGCAAATGGACGGGGCTTGCAGGGTGACTTTGCCGGTTGACTCACTTTTGCCCAAAGCCCATAAAGCGGAGAGACGCGATGCATAAGAAATGCACCCTCAAAAAACACATCCTCATTGCTGAAGATCATCCCGAAAGCCTCCTCCTCCTCGAAGTGATCCTAAAGGACATCGCCGGCTGCACCTTTGAGACTGCATCTGACGGCCAGGAAGCCGTGGATAAAGTCCGCAAGCGGAAGTTCGATCTCATCTTCATGGACATCCGGATGCCGGTCCTGAACGGCTACGAAGCCACCCGCAAAATCCGCCAAGCCGATCCCGACGTCCCCATCATCGCCCTCACCGCCCACGTCATGCCCCACGTCAAACCCAAATGCCTCGAATGCGGCATGAACGATTTCCTCCCCAAACCCTACAGCATCGACAAACTAACCGCCCTCCTCGAACTCTGGACCAAAAATTAGCTCGATTAATTAAATAGGTACACATACGATTATTTAATCGACGCAAGTCTTACTATGGGAGAGGCGCAGGCTATTTTTCGAGCTGTTGCGCGAAGGCAAGCCGTACCTGACGGCTGTGGTCAGGGCAGGGCGGGAGGAGCCATCTGTCTACGGCCTCAAGACGCGGGAGGAGGCCTTTGGCGTTGGCGATTTGAATGGAAAGCCCCGGGCGGGCGTTAAGTTCGAGGACCAGCGGTCCGAGGGTTTGATCCAGAACAAAGTCGATGCCGAGGTATCCGAGCCGGAACACCGGATAAATCCGTACGGCGATGTCGAGGAGTTCGTGCCAGCGCGGAACTTGAATTCCGGCCACCGGTTTCATTGTGTCCGGATGGCGATCGATGAGCCGGTTCTTGCACACACCACCGCGCGTGATGCCGGTGGCCATATCGATCCCCACGCCGACGGAGCCCTGATGCAGATTGGCCTTGCCGTCGGAGGCTTTGGTGGGAAGCCGCAGCATCGACATGACGGGGATTCCCCGATAAAGGATAAGCCGCACATCCGGCACGCCTCGGAAGGCCACCGGCGCGAAGACGGGATCGCTCTTGACGCGGTACTCAATGATCACACGGTCGTCGTCGCCACCGAGCGAATAAAGCCCGGCCAGAATATTGACCGCGTGGTATTCGATGGCCTCAAGCGTCAGCCGTTCGCCGCCGGCTTTGAGCCAGACGCCGTCCTCTTTGCCGGTGATGACTAGAATGCCGCGTCCTTCGGCACCGCGCGCGGGCTTCAAGACAAAGTCGGCCGGAAAATCCGGCCGCGTGAGCACGGCCCTGAAGTCATGAACGCGTTCGATGATGGCATGCACCCTGGGTGTGGGAATATCCCGGCGGTTCAGGAGCTCCTTGGTGCGGATCTTGTCGTCCACGTTGGGATAAAAAGCGCGGGGATTGTGTTGGAGAATATAGCGGGCGTTGCGCTCATTCATTCCCAGAACGCCGAGGCGCCGCAGCGCCCGGGGACCGATCATGGCCGGGGTCCGCGCTCATTGGGCCGGGCGAGATCCCCGAAGCGCACAAGTTCCGTGAGGCGGTAGCCGGTGTACCGGCCCAAAAGCAGGAGCAGGCCTACGACGACAAGAAGGATTTCCGGGAAAGTAAACAAGTAGTGCCTCAGTTCCGGAATGCCAAAAACAAAGTAGAGCGCTGTGGACAGCGCTGCCGTACCGAGGGCGGCCTTCAACGCTGAGACCGGGCCGTCTTCGATTTGCGCGATACTGAAGCGTTCGATCATCCACGTCATGATAATCATGGGGAAGAATGTGAAGTAGAGCGCTTTTTCCTGACCTGTCCGGATACTCACGACAAAGAGAAACAGAACCATCCCCACCACCGCCGTTAGAATGATCGAGAGGCGCGGAATGCCGAGGATGTGGAGCTTGTCGAGCGCGAGACGGAGAACGAGTCCCGCGCCTATGATGATCCCGAGGCACGCCAGGCCCGTCGGAACGGAGATTTCCCGGAACGCCGCGGCCATCAGGATCGGGGCGAACGTGCCGTAGGTCGGAATGCCGATCACCGTACGCGCAAAAGCGACGACGAGAGCGCCGATGGGGATGAGGAGCAGAAAATGCACGAAGCCGTGGGTGCGCACCGGGAGGACGAAGAGGGACCATGGATGGTCCACCGGCCGCGCGCGTTCCGGC
>JADGBA010000042.1:2298-6093 GCA_015231685.1 Candidatus Omnitrophota bacterium
AGTTGTTGGCGGCGTCAAAGGGAATCCAGCGCCCGTCCATGAAGTTCTCGCACCAGACGTGAGTCGTGTTCTTGGAGCCCGTGTCCATGATGAGGCCGCCCACGAGCCGCGAGGGGATGCCGGCTGCCCGCGAGAGCGCGCAGAAGAGGCGCGCCTTCCCGCCGCAGTCGGCCTCAAGCGCCGCAAGCGTGTCGGCGGCGTTTTTGGAGCCGCGCTCGGATTTGTAGACGACTTCGCCGCGCACGTAGGCGAAGATCTTGGCGGTGATCTTGGAGATGTTTTTGGACTTGCCGGCGATTTTTCTCAAGGTTCTCCGGATGTTCTGATCCGAGGATTGGATATTTTTGGAGGGGTTGAGCCAGACCTGCATTTCGTGCGGGTAATTGGTCAGCGGATCTTCCACGGCCTTGAGCTCTTGGGGAAGGGTGTAGCGGCGTTCGCGCAAATGGCAAGCAAAGGCATACTGGATGGTACGGGAGCCGTCGAGTAGACTCGCGCGCCACGTGGCCATGCGGTTGTCCGTGCCGCCGCGTGTGGACATCTCAAGGTCAAAGCCCTCGTGGTCCATGTGCTCGTTGTAGATCGTCTGGCGGTCCGTGTCCTGGGGGACCATCATCTTGACGCGGGCCGCTTCGCCGGTGCCTTTGACGCCGATCACTATGGCGCAGCGGCGCAGGCGCCCTTCGAGCGGATGGGTCAGGGCGCGTTGGCTGGAAAAAAGCTTCACCGAAGCCGCGCCGGCGGCCAGGAGGATGATGAGAATGACTGTGAAGAGAACCCGTTTGTTCATTGCTTTGGGGGACTCCGGCCCCCACCAGAAATGCGATATTATACGCTATTCCAACCCATTTGCGATGGGGCGGTATGGTTCGCGGTATGGTTCGTATGGTTCGTGCTTGACCTTTGGCGTCTCTCACTGTAACGTGGTGATAGTTTGACCTGCCCGAATGCTTGCGGATCCCGGTCCGAAGCCCAAAAAATTAAGTGTAATGAGACGATACTCTAAACCCAAAAGACGTTTTCAGCATCCATCCGGTCCGCAATCCAAAGGGCCGGGAGGGAATGCCCCTAGACACGGGACGCATCCTCAAAGACCCGGGACGCATCCCCAACGACCGGGGGTTCATCCCCAACGGCCGGGTATGCCTTCCCAAAGGCCCGGAGGACATCCCCAGCGGACCGGCTCTCATCCGCAAAGGCCGGGCATGCAGGCCTCCCAGAGTTCGGGGGGAACGCATTTTTCGAGGCACGCTCATCCGGGACATCCCCAGCGGACAAGGCCGCATTCCCATCCCCATCATGGCTCCAACCATCAGAGGCCCCAGCAGAGGTCTCACGCGCGACCTCATCAGAGGCCCCACCAGAGGCCTCAGGCCAGTCCGGTTCATGCGTGGGACCAGCAGTTCTTCGCGGGATCGGTGGTGGACCCGGCGCCGCGCATTCGTCTGGAAAAAGGTTCGTCGGAATGGACGATGCGCGCGATGGACATTATCTGTCCGATCGGGCGCGGTCAGCGGGGACTTATTGTGGCGCCTCCGGGTTCGGGGAAGACGACGTTTCTCAAGCATTTGTGTGAATCGGTGTCGAAGGGGTATCCCGAGATCAAGCTCTACTGCCTGCTCGTGGACGAGCGTCCCGAAGAGGTCACGGACTTCAGGCGGAGCGTGAAGGCGGAAGTGCGCTCATCTTCTTCGGACGAAAGTTACAGCCACCACATCGAAGTCGCCAACAATCTCATGAAGGACGTTTTTAAGGAAGTCGCCGGCGGAGCTCATGTGATGGTGCTCATCGATTCGCTGACGCGGCTCTCGCGCGTGCATAATGCCGAGGGGCGATCCAGCGGCCGGACGCTCTCCGGTGGCGTGGACGCACGCGCGATGGAAATTCCGCGCCGCATCTTCGGCTCCGCGCGCAACATCGAGAACGGTGGTTCGCTCGCGATTCTGGCGAGCATCCTTGTCGACACCGGCAGCCGCATGGACCAGATCATCTTCGAAGAATTCAAGGGCACCGGCAACATGGAAATGGTGCTCTCCCGTGAAGTCTCCAACCAGCGGATCTTTCCGGCGCTGGACATCGCCAAAAGCGGCACGCGCAAGGATCATCTGCTCTTTGATCCCGAAGAGTACATGAGCGCCGTGCGCATCCGCCGGGCGCTCGCGGGTCTCGGGACCCTGGAAGCGGCCGCGGCGTTCACCCGGCAGCTCGAGAAATACCCCACGAACGCCGAATTCCTGAAGGCCATCGGACAGGTTTCCGTTACTTAGCGGGCAACTATTGGCCAAATTCGACTTCCCCCAAGCCATTCGCGGGATGATTGCAATTCACCCCAATTAGATATACAATTGTATATACAAAAATCGGGAGTGATGTGTGAGGGGCGACCAGATTTTTTTGAAAACGATCTATCCCAGCCGGAAGCTCAACAAAATATACAAGAAGAGGTGAAGCGATGCGAAAAATCAAATTGACCCGGGAAGAAAAAGCAATCGAATCCGCCATTCAGGAATATGCCCCCGTGGGCAGGGGGGAGTTCGAAGAAATCGCCCGTGCGATCGCACTCAAGAAAAAGGACGCTGTCATGAATATCCGGCTCAATAAACATGATCTGGACAATATCAAGAAAAAAGCCAAACACCTTGGTGTCAAATACCAGACGTTTGTTTCAGAAATCCTTCACAAAGTAGCCCAAGCTTGATTCGTACCTCTTCTCAGATTGATGTGCTGATCGTTGGAGCAGGGGCTGCGGGGCTCGTGGCCGCGATCCGGGCGCGGGAGCTCGGGGCCTCGGTGCTGGTTCTGGAAGGCACGGACCATATCGGCTCGAAGCTTCTCATGGCCGGCGGCGGACGGTGTAACCTGACGCACCGCGAAGTCTCGGAAGTCGATTATGCCGGCAGCGCGCCTGATCTTATTCGCGCGGTGCTTGAGGGCTTTTCCGCCAAAGACACGGTGCGGTTTTTTGAAAAGCTTGGAATCCGCACTGCTTTTGAAAAGGACGCAAGGGGCTTTCCTTCCACCGGAAAATCCGGAAACGTTCAGGAGGCGCTTGTACGCCGTGCCACCGAATCCGGCGCCGAGATCCGGGCCGGCCGGAAGGTCGAAGAGATTTCTTTTGATGCCGGGGTCTTCCATACAAAGGGAAGGGGATTTATCGAAAAGTCCCGCACTGTCCTCATCACCACCGGAGGCCTTTCTTATCCACACACCGGCTCCGACGGTTCCGGCTACAAACTGGCCAGGCACTTCGGCCATACGATCGTCCCGACCACACCCGCGCTCGTTCCGCTTTGTGACGCGTCCGGTCGGTGGAAAGCTCTCTCGGGCATTGCGTTTCCGGTTCGATTGATGCTCTCACCATTGGGGACAGTCCCCGCTTCCAAAGACGACCACCGGGGGGACAGTCCCCACGACCACTTGGGGGACAGTCCCAAAAACCCCCCTCAGCCTGTCCCAAAAACCCCCCTCAGCCTGTCCCTGCTATTTACGCACTTCGGGTTCAGCGGGCCGGCGGCGTTGGATTTGAGCCGGTATTGGCTGGGGTGCCGGCGGGTGGAGAAGGCAAGGAAGACGCGGGTGGTGGTGATTGCTAACTTTTGTCCCGAAACAAACCGCCAAATTTTGGAACAAAAGCTTCTCGCTTCAGCCCGAAAGAACCGCGCGGCGACGATCGGGCGGTTTTTGTCGGGCTTAAGGCCAAGGCGATTTGTTGAGGTGATATTAAAGATGGCGAAGGTCGCGCCGGGCGCTCGTTTGGGACAATTGAAGGAGGAAGAGAGGGAACGGATTTGGGGC
>JADGBA010000042.1:6286-9166 GCA_015231685.1 Candidatus Omnitrophota bacterium
GGGGGATATAATCTGCAGTGGGCGGGGTCAAGTGCCTGGGCCGCCGCCACGCACGCGGCTGACGCGGCGAAAGGACTCTGATGAGAACATTTGTGATGGGCGACATTCACGGCGCTTACAAGGCGCTCAAGCAATGTCTCGACCGTTCGGGCTTCAGGAACGAACACGATCACCTGATCTGTCTGGGGGACGTTGCCGACGGCTGGCCGGATGTGGCCGAGACGATCGACTGCTTGATGACCCTCAAGCACCACACGCTTCTTATGGGGAACCACGATGTGTGGGCGCTGGAATGGATGACGACCGGCAAGGCCGATGAGGATTGGGTCCATCTGGGAGCCAAAAGCACCCTCAAGTCTTACGGGAATGACTTCAATAAAGTGCCGCCCGAACACATCGCGTATCTCAAATCCGCGCGGCAGGTGTTTGCCATTAATCAGAAGGTCTTCGTCCACGCGGGCATCGATCCCAACGAGCCGGATCTCGAGAAGCAAACCGCGGAGACCTGCCTCAGGTCAAGAAAGTTCATCGAGGAAGCCCGCCGCAAACACACGTCCGACCCCGGCCACCGGTTCGGGGGATGGAAAGAAATCTACATCGGCCACACCCCGACCCTGCACGCGGGAACCGACCGCCCGCGACGGCTCTGCAACGTCATCGCGATGGACACGGGCGCCGGCTGGAAAGGCCGCCTCTCGATGATGAACATTGCCACCGGCCACTTCACCCAATCCGACTCCGTTCCGTCGTTGTACCCGGGCCACTCTTCCCGATAAAACCCGCAAAATCGCACTTGCCACATGTATTGACAATCAATTTACATTCGGGCAAAATTTTAACATGAAAGCCCCACGGGATGTCGTGTATTTATGGGATAAAGAGAAGAACCAGAAGCTGGTTCGTGATCGGGGTGTTTCATTCGAGCAGATTGTGTTTCATCTGGAGCAGGGGCATCTGGTCAAGATTTCGCCGGGCCAAGGCAAGTATGCTCATCAGAAGCAGTTTTTGGTGGAAGTGAACAGATATATCTACATTGTGCCGTATGTTAAGGAAGGCGCGGACGGCGTATTTCTCAAAACCATCATTCCAAGCCGCAAAATGACCAAACAATTTCTCGGAGGCATCCGTCATGGCGAAGCGTAATTTCAAACTGGATCCGGAAGAACAGGAAATCCTCGAAGCGATCGAAAGCGGGAAGTGGAAATCGATCAATCCGACGAAGGCGGAGCTTCGTCATTATGCCCAGATCGCCCGTAATACTCTCAAAAAAGACAAAACGATAACGATCCGCATTTCCGGCCTGGACCTAAACCGAATGAAGGCAAAGGCGGTGGAAGAGGGTATGCCCTACCAAACCCTGATTCAGAGCGTCCTGCACAAGTATCTTTCCGGCCGGCTGGAACCTGTCAATTAAGACCGTGCAGGTCTGACCGGTTAACCCTGAATTTTTTTGGCGTGATCCGTCAGCCACTGCTTCATTTGGGATAAAGAAATCTTACCTTGAGCGATTTGAATGACCCAGTCGTATTTGGTGTCATCGTCAGCTTCGATGTGATAGCCGTTTAACCGAAGCATGAGGCGCATCGCCGCCCATCCCACGCGCTTATTGCCATCCACAAAAGGATGATTGTTGATGAGGCTGTGTCCCATCGCGGCGGCCTTGTCCAGTAACTCCGGATACAACTCCTCGCCGCTAAAGGTCGCTTGTGGCCGATAGACCGCGGATTCCAACAATCCATGATCCCTGATGCCGTCAGAACCGCCTGTTTCTTCGATGATGCGCTTATGAAGATAGAGGAGCTGCTTCGGAAACAAATACCGCATCATTCAGCCAGTCGCTTGAGCACGTCCCGGTCTTCCAAGATGACGGCCTCCACTTCCTTTCTGAATTCCGATGTAAGCATATCCTCCTGGCTTTGCTTCAATAACAGATCAATCCCCTTGCGGATCAACGCCGAAACCGGCACATGAGAAGCCTTGGATAACGACTTAAGTCTCTGATCCTGCTGTTCTTCAATCTTGGTCGTAATTACTTTCATGATTTCACCCCCCAAGAAGAAGCATATATAACAATACCTATATTGTCAAGTATGTACTATATAGGTACACATACAATTAATTAACAATCAAAATACGCAGACTCCACCTCCGCCCCAAATCACAAGCGCGAGCACTCAACAATAGGCCTGCCCCGCTTGGGCGCGGCGAGCGCGAGACCGGATTTTTGCTCCAGATCTGCTATGAACGCCTCACCGCCCAGCGGACGCTGATGCTTCAAATGCGCCTCCACGGACGCGAGCGCCGGATCCTCCTTACTAAGGAAGGCCCGCCAATCCGCGAATTCATGATCCAAACAGCACTCGGTCCACGCGGCATCCGCGCTCCGGCGAATACGCGCCCCGGCACTTGACCACGGATAATCCTCCGGCCGCGCGACAATCCCCGCCCGCACAGGATTCATCTCCACATACCTGACCGCCGCATGAAGGTACGCCTCATCCATCACATAACTCGAGAACCGCCCCTGCCACAAAAACCCCCGCCACCCCCGCCGCTTGTTGATCGCCTTGGTGTAGCTCTTGTGAACCGCGCCAAAACACTCCGCAAGCGCCGCAGTCGATTCAGGCACCGCCACGCAGTGCACATGATTGTCCATGAGGCAATAAGCCCAAATCCTGACCCCGGCCTCCGCGCTGCGAGCCTTCAGCAGCGACAGGTAGTACCGCCTGTCCCCGTCATCAAAAAACGTCTGTTGATTGCGGTTCCCCCGCTGCATCACATGATGCGGAAAATCCGGTATCACCAATCGCGCGATTTGTGGCATCAGGAAATGGTAGCACGGCTGTACATGAAAATAAAGCAGAAAAACATGATAAAAAA
>JADGBA010000043.1:0-1233 GCA_015231685.1 Candidatus Omnitrophota bacterium
GATGGTGCCGACGTTGACGTGGGTTTTATTCCGCTCGAATTTTTCTTTAGCCATGTTGCCTCCTTAAAAATTAACTATTTATGCCGACTCTAAAAAAATCATGGGCGCCAGATTCGCGCCCTCTGAGTGAGCTGCAGACCGGGATTGAACCGGTGACCTCGTGCTTACCATGCACGTGCTCTACCGTCTGAGCTACTGCAGCTTAAACCATTCCGGTCCAATCGATCCCAATCGCAACAACCTTAATTTCAGGTTGTTTTCGCCGGACATGACAGTCCGGTGACAGTATCGGAGAATTATACCTTACTTTGCGCTCATGTCAAGCAGATATTGTCACGCGTAGTGATGCTGCCACCAACCCGCGCCCAACACAACCAGACTCACGCCAACTAAAAAAATCCAATACATGACCTGCATTCGCTTCGGAGCCTGACTTCCCGCCCCGGAACGGTCTGCCGCATCCCCCGGCCGTGATCGCCGGTACACGTGGACAATTCTCCGAATTGCGGTGCCGTGCGGCAGGGTTCCCAAAACCACTACAGCCGCCGCGGGAGCCGCTGTAAGAAGTCCGAAAAACAAAACAACTGCCCGTTCCGGCCTTTCCCAGAATCCCACCCGGCACTCATACCCCAACCCTTCGGCCCGCGCCCGCACATAACTTGTGATCAGAGCCGCCGCCAAAGCGCTCAATGACATGGCCGCCAGCCACCAGCTCCCTGACCGCGCAAAATAAAAGGCCACACCCCCGCAAATCAACGCATCGCTGTACCGGTCAAGAACCGAATCCCAAAGCGCCCCGAACGGATCCTTGACCCCGGAGCTCCGGGCAATCTTTCCATCCACCGCATCACAAAGAAATCCCAAAAGAATCCATCCGGCCGCGGACCCAAAATCCCCGACAGCGGCATACACCGCTCCCACAGCACACAAGGCCAAACCTGCGAAGGTAACGGTATTGGCGAGTCGACTCATCCGGACGAGCGCCCCCGGCGCCCCCCCAATAAAAGAAGAGCGGGAGAACGGAATCGAACCGTCGTGATCAGCTTGGAAGGCTGACGTTCTACCATTGAACTACTCCCGCATGTTTCGCGGCGCCTCGCTCGCCGGCCGTGCGTGCTCTGGCGGTTGCGCTGCGCTGCTTCAAAGGACCTTGCCCAATGGCGCGAAGTCGTCCGTAAGGTCGTGCCGCACCATTGGGCTCAATTTACCACAAACCTTGCAGCGCAACCGTCC
>JADGBA010000043.1:1333-8940 GCA_015231685.1 Candidatus Omnitrophota bacterium
TCGAGACCTTCTCAAAAAACGCGAAGGAGCGTACACGGAAGTACGTGACTGGGCGTTTTTTGCTCCGCAACCAAGGCGGCGGCCAAATCTGAAAAAAAAGTGGGCAGGGAAGGATTCGAACCTTCGAAGGCGTGAGCCGACAGATTTACAGTCTGTTGCATTTGACCGCTTTGCTACCTACCCGTTTGAACTGACTTCAAAAACAAGCTGGAGATCGGAATCGAACCGATGACCTGCCGCTTACAAGGCGGCTGCTCTACCGGCTGAGCTACTCCAGCAAGGCTCTCCCTTGAGGCTTCACCAAGGGCCTCAGATCCCGTAATTTTTCCAACCCCCGCCACACAAGCGGCAGGCGTTCCAAAAGATCCCTTGCCACCAACGCTGTCTGACCAATCTGTCGTGCCGCCAGATCGCCCGCACGACCGTGTGCATAAACTCCGAGTCTTGCGGCAAAAAAAGGCTCAAACCCCTGCGCGACCAAAGCCGCTATCACCCCGGTCAGCACATCCCCCGATCCTCCTGAGGCCATCCCGGGATTTCCCGTCCGATTGGCGTACAAATTCCCGCACGGATCCGCAACCAGCGTATGAGAACCTTTGCGCACAAGCACACAATGATACTGATTTGAAATACCTTTTGCAACCTCTTCGCTCAAAAGGCGTTCCGCGGAAGTATTGCGCGATGTGAGCGCCCGCAGTTCCCCCGGATGAGGCGTTAATATCGGACGGGTGTGTGCCTGCCGCAAAATTCCGGCGTTGCCTTTCAGGATCATGATCGCGTCTGCATCGATGATCATGGGTTTCCGCGCGGATCGAATCAGGCCCGCGGTCAAATTGGCGACGCCGCGCGTTCTACCCAATCCCGGCCCGATAGCAATCGCGTCAACAGACCGTGCGGCGTCCGCCAACCGTTTAAACCCGTCCGAATGCAACGTTCCATCGGAGGAGGACTTGAGTGCAAGCATCATCGCTTCCGGCAGAGCCGGACTCACAAGGCGGATCACTTGAGCGGAACTCGCAAGCGTTACCTTCCCCACCCCGGATCTGAGACATGCCTCCACTGTCAGATGCGCGGCTCCCGGCATTGTGCCTGAGCCTGCCACAATCAGCGCATGCCCGTAATCTCCCTTGTGGGACGCCGCTTCTCTTTGGAGATGGAAACGCTTCATGTGCTCCGCAAAACCGCCGCGGCTGCGCGTTGCCGGGTATGCGTCAAGCTGGCTCTCGGAAATGATTGGCGAAGCCCGGGGCGCTGGAAACCCGCCGCCACGCGGGGAGGATGACCTTCATTCCGGACGTAGCGCATCCGAATGGGCCCCGAATAATCGCCGGTAACGGCAAAAACATCCACCACAGCACTTCGTAATGCGATCCGCGCGGCCCGCGATTGAACGCGACGCATACCCTGCCCCCCGCCTCTGCGGAGCGGTTCCAAAGAGACCCACCGAATCACGCAGATCATTTAATGTCCTGGGGCGATGCGCCGCGCACGAGCCGGATCATTTCAATCACCGACTGTTCGAGGCCCAGGAACACTGCTCTTGTCACCACAGAAAATCCGATATTATATTCAACGATGCCGGGAATCTTTGTCAGAGGCACAACATTTTCGTAATCGAGCCCGTGCCCCGCGTGCGCCAAAATCCCTAACTCCCCGGCAAGCGCGGTCGCAAACCGGATTTCCTCCAATCGCTTGGAGCGTTCCTCTTTGGAGGCGGCGTCAGCGTAGGGACCCGTGTGAATCTCGATGGCGCCCACTCCCAGCTCGGCTGCAGAGCGGATGGATTCTGGACACGCATCCACAAAGAGCGAGACGCCGATACCGGCGCTGGTGAGCCGGCGAACCGCATCGACAAGGCGTGGTCCCGCGCCTGAAATATCGATCCCGGATTCGGTGGTCTTCTCCCGCCGATGCTCTGGGACCAGCGTCACCGCGTCCGGCTGAACTTCAATCGCTACATCAACAATCTCTTCCGCGATGGACATTTCCATGTTCAGAGGCACCGTCAACTTTTTCTTGAGTCGACGGATATCGTCATCCTGAATATGCCTGCGATCCTCCCTGAGATGAGCCACGATGGAGTCCGCCCCCGCCGCCTGACACACCAAAGCCGCTTCAACGGGATCCGGGGTCATTCCTCCGCGGGCCTGTCTCAGCGTCGCCACATGGTCAATATTGATCCCCAAACGGGTCATGCGCTGCACCCCCTCATCATGCGTCCGCCTCCAGGGGCTCCACGGGTATTGTGACTTCAACAATCTGAGGTTCTCCCGTTAAATGAATTCCGGCAACGGATTCAAGCGGGATGGCTTTGGTGGTTTTTTGCCGCGTCTGGCTGATGTCCACAATCGCCGTTTCGGCGTAGGCGCTTTCCTCCAGAAGGGCCTCGGGCCCCACGATCGTGATTTCCTGCGGATTGACGCGGACGCGGGCTTCGTGCAGACGAAATCCTTCCGGCGGATTCGAGGCGAAGCGCACTTTGACGGGCACCGTTTTGGCGGTGAGTTTAATCAGGCGGTAGGAGGCGTCCGGTGCCATCACCTGGTCCTTCACCACTTCATGGTGCACATACACGTAAGTAACCACCGCGAGCACGAGCGCCACCGCTATAAAATTGAGATTTCTCCCGGGCGGCCTCATGTCTTGACCTCCTTTTCCCTGAAGAGAGAAGCCCATGTTTCTTTGAAAGCTTTGGGGGGTTGATACAATCTGAGGAGGATTTGTTTCAACTCTACGTTTTCCACATCGCGTGTCAAGGAGCCTTTTTCCGCGACAGAAACTCCGCCGGTTTCTTCAGACACCACAAGAACAACCGAATCCGTAACTTCCGAAAGCCCCAGAGCGGCCCGATGACGTGTCCCGAGGGATTTGGAAATCCTTTGTGACTGACTCAAAGGGAACAGGCAACCCGCTGCGTCCAAACGCGTCCCGCGCAAAATCAACCCCCCGTCATGCAAAGGTGTGTTTGGGGTCAAAAGCGTCATCACCAGCTCAAAGCTGACCAGCGCGTCCACCGAAACCCCGCTCTCGGCGTATTGCCTCAAGCTGATCTCGCGTTCAATGGCAATCAAAGCCCCAACGCGCTTCTTTGAGCATCCCGCCACTGCCTTGGCCAGCTCATCCACCAGGCGCTCCTCCTTCAAGAACAGCTTAAAAAAGGGGCTCTGCCCAATCCTCGTAAGCCCGCGCCTGAGTTCCGTTTGGAATACAACCAAAAACGCGATCACCGAAATCGGCAGAACCCGGGACATCAGCTTGGTGATCGTTTCGAGTCCCAGCGCCTGGACGGCCACATAGAACAAAAAAATCAGAAAAAGCCCCTTGAGGATCTGCAGAGAGCCGGTCGATCTCAGAAATTTGAGAAGAACATAATAGGCGTACCAGAACAAAGAGATTTCGACCGCAGGCTTCCAGGCAAAGCTCAGGAAATCCAACACCGCATTCATGACAGGTCCTGCCCTCCATGCATCCTGCGAAACATTCGGATGACTGCCACCGTCTGGGCGACGTCATGGACTCTCAATATCGAAGCCTTCCGGCGAAGAGCCTCTGCATGAAAAACCGCAATTCCCGCCTTAAGCGCCTCATCGGAATCTCCGACCGTTTGCCGAATGAAAGACTTTCGAGACGCGCCGATCATCACCGGAAGCCCGGTCCTTTTCGCAATCACGTCCGTCGCCCGCAACAGCGTGAAGTTATCCTCTACCGACTTCCCAAAGCCCAAGCCGGGATCCACCACCAACCGGCAGCGGGCCACCCCCGCCTCCAGCAGCACATGCGCGCGCTGCACCAGGTAAGCGCTGACCTCCTCCACCAGATCACCGTAGGCGACATCCGACTGCATATCAACGGGTTCGCCCCGCATATGCATCAAAACAACAGACGCGCCCGAACGGGCCAAGAGCTCCGGAATACCCGGATCCGCCGATGCGGCGCGAATATCGTTGATCATTTCCGCGCCTTCAGTCAGCACAGCTTCCATCACCACTTTTTTGCTGGTGTCAACACTGACGGGAATAGAAACGCATTGCTTCAGACGCCTTAGCACCGGCAGAATACGCCGAAGCTCTTCGCCGGCGTCAACACCCAGAGATCCCGGGCGGGAGGACTCGCCCCCGAGGTCAATCCAGTGCGCCCCCTGGGTCTCCATCAACCGGGCGTGATCCGCCGCGGCTGACGGATCGAGATACTTTCCACCGTCCGAAAATGAATCCGGCGTCACATTCAAAATCCCCGCAACCAGCGGACCCGTATTCAAATCAAATACGCGTGTCCCTATTCTCAGAATGCATTTCATACGATCGTCCGTCCGGCCCGCTCAGGATATCGTCGGTGAAGCCGGGGGTACGGGCAACCCCACCATTCGCCGCGCGTCAGCGCCTTCGATGGTCTCCTTCTCGATGAGCGCTTCCGCCAGAAGATCGAGCTCCTTACGGTGCTTCACAAGGATGGCTTTGGCGTCAGCATAAGCGATGTCGACGATTTTCTTGATCTCCGAATCGATCAGTTTGGCTGTTTCCTCAGAATAGTTCCGCTCATCCCCGATATCACGTCCCAAAAAAATCATCGAGGTATCACGCCCCACGGTCATATGGCCGAGCTTCTCGCTCATCCCGTACTGACACACCATGCTGCGGGCCATCTGCGATACCTGCTGCAGATCGTTCTGTGCCCCTGTGGTAATGTCCTCAAACACAATCTCCTCGGCCGCGCGTCCGCCAAGAGCGACAGGCATCTGGCCCATAAACTCCTTACGACTTCGGTAGCTCCGGTCTTCCTCCGGTACAAACATCGTGTACCCGCCGGCCATCCCGCGTGGAATAATGGTGATCTTGTGAAGAGGATCAGCGCCGGGCATAAAAAGCGAAACGAGCGCATGTCCCGATTCATGATAAGCCGCAATACGCTTCTCTTTGTCGGATATCTTGCGGCTTCTTCTTTGCGGACCCGCCATGACACGCTCGATGGATTCCTGCAGTTCTGACATTCCCACCGATTCCTTGTTGAGACGCGCCGCCCAAAGCGCCGCTTCGTTCACCAGATTCGCAAGATCTGCCCCCGAACAATTCGTGGTCTGCTTGGCTATGGATTGAAGCCTCGCTTCAGGGCCCAGCTTGACCTTGGACGCATGCACGGCAAGACTCGCTTCACGCCCTACGAGGTCCGGGCGGGGAACCACCACCTGCCGGTCGAATCTTCCGGGCCTCAATAAAGCAGGGTCCAAAACATCAGGACGATTGGTGGCCGCAATCAATATGACCGCCTCATGACTTCCGAACCCGTCCATCTCCACGAGAAGAGCGTTTAAGGTTTGTTCCCTCTCATCGTGGCCTCCGCCAATGCCGGCGAATCTCTGCCGGCCCACAGCATCGATTTCGTCTATAAAAATAATCGCGCCCTTACCGCTTGTCTTGGCAGCCTTCTTCGCCTGTTCAAACAAATCGCGTACACGGGAGGCTCCCACCCCCACAAACATTTCCACAAAATCAGAACCCGAGATACTAAAAAAGGGAACTCCCGCTTCGCCGCTGATGGCCTTGGCCAGAAGGGTCTTCCCCGTACCCGGCGGTCCGACAAGCAAAACTCCCTTGGGGATCTTACCACCGAGTTTCTGGAACCGCTGGGGATCCTTTAAGTATTCAACCACTTCCTGAAGCTCTTCCTTCGCTTCGTCCACACCGGCGACATCCTTAAATGACGTTTTAAGATGCGGTGAGTCCGATTTGGCCCGAGTCTTGCCGAAGGACATGATTCGTCCCGCGCCGCCTCCACCTCGATAGATCAACAACCAAAAAAGTCCCACGAAAAGAATCGGGCCAAGAAGGGTGTAAACAAACTGGATGAGGAGGGTTTTCTCGGGTTCTATCGCGTAATGATCAACCTTGCGCTTCAGGAGATACTCCAACTCGGGATCCTGATCAGGAACCGTAACATAGAATTTCTCACCATTTTCCAGAGCGCCTTTGATCTGATTGCCGGAACGCACCGCGTCAGTGACGCGTCCCGACGAACTGTCCGAAGAAAGCATGCCAAAAAAATCACCGTACGAAAGCTGCCTGGCTCCCGGCTCCACGCCCTGCGAACCGATGCGAAGTGTATAAAAAAGCGCCAGGATCACCAGCACCCACAAAAAAAACGGTCCCGGAATACCTTCCTTCTTCTTGCCCGGAGGGCGTGAATCCCTCCCGGTCTTTGGTGCTTCCTTATTGGATTCAGATGAATGTGTCATAGAAATGCAATTCTAACACACGCCGGGCCAGCCTTGAAGAGGTATTCAAGCAAAAATCCCACCGCCGCCCAAAGGCGACGATGGGATTTAAGCAATACTTCACTTCGAACAGAGGTACGTCTTTTAGAAAACGACGCTGACTCCGCTCGTGACCTGGGTGGCCGTGCTTGTCGTGGCACCCGTGGCCGTCGAAACACCATAGACATCACCGGGCATGAACCAGGCAAGGCCGAGGTTGAACGTCACGTCTTCCGTGTAGTCATAGATGACGTTGATGTCAAGCTCGGTCCCGACATCCTGACCGAGATTGCCGCCGTTAGCCGGCGCGGCAGTGATGACATCTTCGTCTGTCCAGAACCAATAGAAGGTCGCGTCAAGCGCGAGGTCTTCCATCGGGGACAATCCACCAGAAATCGAAAAGTGCTGGTGGTTTGAGGCCGCGGTCGGCGATGTGGCGTCAACCGTATTGGCCGCGGTGTTATACAGGACGTTGAGATACTCGAAGATGGCTCCGTACGTCGGAGAGCGGAACAACCCGTTCCACGAACCGAAGTCGGTGCCGTTGGTCGCGTCGTCACCGGACAGGAACACGTACTCAAGACCCACCCACGGGGTGTACGCATTTTCGTACCAGGTGTATTGACCGAACACATCGAGACCCCAAGCTTCGCGATCCAGCGCAGTAACTGAAGTCGAAGTGGCATAGCTCTCGCCCCACTGAAACGCAACTTCACCGCCGATCGTAAGGTTCTGCACCGGGTCGAACTGCGCACGCGTACCGATCATCCAGGTCTTTTCGATGGCGCCGGTGTTCATGGCGTCAGCCTGATTGGTCGCACGGTCATGATCCACGGCGAAGTAGCCTTCCCACTCGGCATTGTATTCGGAGAACTGATAGTTGACGTTATTGAACCACACATAACGGTCATCTTCGGCGTTGGCCGAACCCTGGCCCTGATTGGCACCGCCGAGCGCCGGGTTGATCACCACGGAGTCGATGGTCCAGGGCGCGAAGTCCAGAGTGGCCCGGAACGCGTCAAAGGACGTCACCGCGGAGAACTCATCCGCAATAACAGTGCCCTGAGGGTCCTGGATCTGGAAGTTACCGAGGACGAATCCGCGGCCGAACTCGATGTCCTGACGACCGATGGTCAGCGTAAGGGGCGCGTAAAAGGCCTCTTTAAGCTGAACATAAGCGAGATCAACACCAAGATCGAACTCGTTGCCGATGTTCGATGTGTTGTTGCTGATGATCCACTGGTTGGCGTTCCAATCACGCTGATTGTAGATGTTGATCACCACCGACACGTTGTCGGTAAGATCGGCAGCCACTTCAACCTGAGCAACGGACATGAACCAGTCGGCCCCGTCATCACCC
>JADGBA010000044.1:0-4806 GCA_015231685.1 Candidatus Omnitrophota bacterium
TATCGAAGAGATTCTTCCCGCTCATCCGGAGATTGCCGGATTTTTTCCGAGGATGTTTGTTCCGGATGATGAGGCCGGCGTCATCGAAATGGAGGAAATCGCAGGTAAGTCGCTCGAAGCCCATCTCAGAACACCCCGGGGCGCCGAATATCTCCTTAAGGCCCTGGAGTGTCTGGAAACTCTCGAGAGTCTCCCAACTCCTGTGTTCCATACGGATCTCGCGCCCGTCAATATCCGTATTACTCCGGAGGGTGAGGTCAAATTCATTGATCCTGAATCACTGGTTGTTTTTGAGGGCTCGCGGGGAAGGTCCATAAGTGATGTCCGTGCCGGCTACAAGTATCTGCAAATTCAAACGATGGCGGAGAATATCGCGCGGCATTACAAGGTGCGGCTAAATCATCCCGGATTGCTGTCTTTGTTCGATGATTTCACGGAAGAGAATTTGAGGGAAGAAATGAGGGGGCTCGATGATTTTGCCCGCCAAATGCGCCTCTGGCGGCCGGCCGCGGAAGGCGTGCCGGCAGAGCTTCTTCGCGTCATTCATAAAGGAATGCTGGCGGATCCATCGGGCCGTTATGAGTCCATGGGAGAGCTGATCCGGGATTTTAAGGATGCTTTGACCGGTGCCCGGATCGCGGATGAGACGGGAAAAATCTTTGCGGGTACAAACCGCCTGCCTTCGGAAGCCTTGGGGCCGGATGAGGTGGACACTGCTTTTTTGAGACAGGTTCTGTCTGCATTCCCGCGTCACAAAAGGAATGCATCACACCCGTTTCCTATGACGGGCTCGCGGGCGTCGACATCGGCTTATGGGCGCGTGTGGTGCGAAGAAGGGCACGCCCGGATTGTGACGCCGGACGGAGAGACGACGATTCCGGTTTCTTCGCGAAGACAAGGGGTTGAAGGGTTCGGCGAGGATGGCGATGCCCCTGCTGCTGTTTTGCAGGATCCGGTTGCGGGTTCCCGGTTTGCGCGCAAACGCCTTCTTGCGGGCATTCAGAAGGTCTGGGAAGGAGGATATGACCGGCTTGCGGAATTGATCCTCAGGTTCAAGGATGTGCCGGGTGCTTCCGATGCGGTCGAGCGTTTTTCGGCAGGCCAATTATTCGACGGAGGCGACCGGGAGGTCGCGGGAGAATTTTTTGCGGCCGCACGGATTCTGGAACTTTTGGGCGAGGGCGGAGGAGAAATCCTTTCGATGAGCTTGATGATTCCCCGGACGGACCGGACGGCCCGCATGCGGAGCGAGGTTGATCTTACTTTTTATGCCCGGGAGGGGAACGCGCTTGGGCTTGAGGCGGGGGTTTATCTGGTGGAAGCGAAGGAGGACCGGGGAGTGAGCCCGGAAGGCTGGATGAATTCTGTGGAGAATCATCAGGTTGCGGCCCGTGTGGAATGCGCACATTGGCTCCGCAAAAGGGGGATTGAGGTCAAAGGGATTCTGGTGGTGGTGGGCGGACCGTTCATGCCGGACGAATCCGGATTGGCGCCCGGCCGCGAATGGTCGAATGTGCATCGGATTTCGATGCAGTTCGATGTGACCGACGGCAAAGAGGCGTCCGGGCACGGACAGCCCGCGGATTTGAGTCGCCCGGCTCCCGAGGCGTTCGCGCATTTCAGCGGTACTACAGATGAGAAGCCTATCGAGGGCTGGGTCCGGAATTTGAAATCCAGGGCGGGGGAAGATGCTCACCGGTACCCTGATGCGATTTATCATTCCGGCCGTCCGGACCCCAGAGAGCCGCGCTTCAGACGACTCCGGCCAACAGCGCGCAGGTCCCGACCTGCCGGGGCGCATACCTTGGAAGAACGGGCTCAACGCGAGGCTTCGAGCTGGTCCGGGGTCTTTCTCGCTGCGGGTGTGTCCGAAGCCCGTGTCCGGGAGACCCGCCTGGCCGGATTTTTTCTCAAGGGCGAAAGCCTCTCGCGTCAAAGAAGGCTTCTCCAGGAGACGATCGCACGGCTTCGGAAAGCCGAACGGGGTGACGATGATCGATGGGTTTACAGCGAGGCGCTGGATTGGGTCCAAAACCGGGTCGGCGGTTCCGGCGAGACCAAAGGGGCGCGTCTTCCGGGCCGGGTCGAGGCCACCTTCTCGGAGAAGACCCCGGACGCCGGAGACATATTTATTGCGGGAAGCCGCGCCGGAAATTTTGATTCGATGTGGTCACAATATGAGAAGTCCGTGGTGCCGAGTTTGGCGGCACGCGCGGTTGACTTGCCGGGGAAGCAGCTTCGGTTTGAAATCGCTTTTTCCCCGACCCTCAAGGAAGGCCTGGCGGGGGAGGATCTGGTGCGAATGACGGACGCCTTGAGGGGTTGGACGTATGCCGATGGAGCACTGCAGATTACCCCTTCTTTTTTTGAAGGCGGCCGGCCGTTTGAAGAAGAGAAGTCCGGCCCCGGCGTGGTTCGTGTGGTTGTGATCGATCAGGAAATGGCCCGGGGCCTTCGCGAAGATCCCGAACGTCTGGTGATTTCTGATTCGGATGTTTCTCTCTTTGTGGTCGAACGGGCGTCCCGCGATCGCGTGACGGATCTCATCGGCACCGCTTTGGCCGCGACGGAACTGCACGCGTATGAAGGAAGAGAATCCGCGCCGAAGGCCTATGAGGACAGTGTATTTCTTAAGGACATGATTCAGGGGAGACCGACGCCTGAAGTACTCATGAATATGCACACGCTTCCCGCCGACTTTGAAGCGCGGCTCGTATCCATCCGCCGGATCAGCAATTATCCCGTTCTCAGAAAAACCCTGGATTACGTGCTGGCCGCGGCCTCCAGAATTGCCCAGTCGGTATTGACTTCGGCTTAATTCCTCTCACAGAGCCGGGCGCGAAGGTCCGGCGAAATTGCCCGGCACCGAAGAGGTGGCGCGTCTATCGGGCGGGGCTTTGCTCTCGGGGGACTGTCCCAAAAACCCCCTTGAGCGTGTCCCCCGAGTTCATTTTTGACTTGCGTTAAAGGCGCGTGTATAATCTGCGGAACTTCTTTGGATATCGTATCTTCAAGGGAAATCGTTAACGAACATAAAAGGAGGCTGTCACATGGCCACACGTATCGGAATCAATGGTTTTGGAAGAATCGGACGTAACGTTTTGCGGGCTGCCGCAGGCAATCCGGCGGTGGAAGTGGTGGCGATCAATGACCTCCCGGTGCCGATCGAGACGCACGCGCATCTCTTGAAGTACGATTCCATTCTCGGCGAATTCAAGGGTGAAGTCGGCACCAAGGACACGAGTCTTGTGGTTGACGGCAAGGTGATTCCGGTTCTGAACTTCCGCGACCCGGCCCAGATTCCCTGGAAAGATTCCGGCGTGGATATTGTTGTTGAGTCCACAGGTGTCTTTACCGCCAAAGAGAAGGCGGAAGCGCATTTGAAGGGCGGCGCCAAGAAGGTTGTGATTTCCGCCCCGGCGAAGCAGGAGGACATCACGATTGTTCTCGGCGTTAACGAAGGCAAGTATGACCCCGCCAATCACCACATCATCTCGAACGCCTCTTGCACGACCAATTGTCTGGCACCCGTGGTGAAGGTGATCATCGACAACTTCGGTTTTAAGCACGGGTTCATGACGACCATCCATTCTTATACCAATGACCAGCACGTGCTGGATCTGGCCCATAAGGACCTCAGGCGCGCGCGCGCGGCGGCCCTTTCGATGATTCCGACAACCACGGGCGCGGCCAAGGCTGTGGGGCTGGTGCTGCCGACCGTTAAGGGCAAAATCGACGGTTGTGCCATGCGGGTGCCCACGCCGAATGTGTCGGTGGTGGATCTCGTTTGTGAAGTGGAGAAGGACGTCACCAAGGAGGCTTTGAACGCCGAGTTCAAAAAGGCCGCCGAGGGCGCGATGAAGGGCATTCTCCAGTTCTGCGAGGCACCTCTCGTGTCCAAAGACTTCAACGGCAATTCAAATTCGTCCATTGTGGACGCGGCGATGACAAGCGTGATCAATAACCGCTTCATCAAGGTGTTCAGCTGGTACGACAACGAATGGGGTTATTCCTGCCGCGTGATCGATCTTTGCAAACTCATCGGTTCGAAGCTTTAATCAGCAGGGAGAATTCATAACGTCATGAGAAGAACGATTCGCGACCTCAGTCTTAAAGGGAAGAAGCTCCTCATCCGGGTGGATTTCAACGTCCCCCTGACGGAAGACGGAAAAGTGGCCAACGACAACCGCATTCAGGCGTCGCTTCCCACGATCCGATACGCCCTTGAACAAGGCGCGAAGGTGATTCTGATGAGCCATCTGGGCCGCCCGAAGGGGCAGCCCAATCCGAAGTACAGCATGAAGCCCGTGGCGGAACACCTGTCCAAGGTGTTGGGCCGCCCCGTGACCTTCTGTTCGGATTGCGTGGGGGACAAGGTTGCCGCCGAGATTCAGGCGTCACCGGCTGAAGCCGTGGTTCTGCTTGAGAATCTGAGGTTCCACGCCGAAGAAGAAAAGAACGAACCCGGCTTCGCGAAGGCGCTGGCGTCTCTTGCGGAAGTTTATGTGAATGATGCTTTCGGCACGAGTCACCGGGCGCACGCCTCTGTGGCGGGAGTCACGGAGCATCTGGAGTCGGCTGCAGGCTTTCTTCTCGAAAAAGAAATTCAGTACCTCGGCGACGCGGTCTCGCATCCCAAAAAGCCGTTTGTGCTGATCCTGGGAGGGGCCAAGGTCTCCGACAAAATCGGCATCGTTGAACACATGCTCGACAAGGTGGATCAGATCATTATCGGCGGCGCCATGGCGTATACCTTCCTTAAGGTGAAGGGCGTGGGCGTGGGGTCCTCAAGGGTTGAGTCCGACA
>JADGBA010000044.1:4843-8899 GCA_015231685.1 Candidatus Omnitrophota bacterium
AAAAGCGCCGAGGCCAAGAAGGTGGAAATTCTTCTTCCCGCCGATCACGTCGTGGCCAGGGAGTTCAAGGAAGACGCCGAACATCAGGTGGTTGAAGACGTTATTCCTGACGGCTGGATGGGTCTGGATATCGGCCCGAAGACGGCCGCGAGGTTTGCGGGGGTTCTGACACAGGCGCATACGGTGGTCTGGAACGGGCCGATGGGCGTTTTTGAGATGGAAAATTTCAAGAAGGGCTCGCTGGCGCTGGCCGAGGCGCTGGCTGCTAATGCGGATGTGGTCAGCGTGATCGGCGGCGGAGATACCGCGGCCTGTGTGATTGGTTTCGGCCTGGCCGAAAAGATGACGCACATTTCCACCGGCGGCGGCGCGTCGCTGGAATACCTCGAAGGCAAAGCCCTTCCGGGCATTGAAGCCATTCCCCAAAAATAAGGTATCCTTCATGAGACAACGCATTATTGCCGGTAACTGGAAGCTCAACAAAACGATCACTGAAGCCATTGAACTCGTCGTGCTTCTCAAGCGTGAGAACTTCGGGATGAACCCTCCTGTGGTGGTGGTCTGCCCCGTGTTCACAGCGATCACCGAAGTGTCGGAGCAATGCGCCGGAAGCGGGATCAAGGTCGGCGGACAGAATTTGTACTGGGAGGAAAAGGGCGCTTTTACCGGAGAGGTTTCCGGGTCGCTTCTTAAGGACGCCGGATGCGAGTATGTGATCATCGGACATTCCGAACGCCGGCAATTCTTCGGCGAGACCGACGACAGTGTCAATCTCAAGGTCAAGTCTGCCCTGACACAGACCCTTCTTCCGATCATTTGTTGCGGCGAAGTTCTCGAGGAACGTGAGGGCAACCTCACCAACCAGATCCTGGACCGTCATATTCGCGGGGCTTTTAAGGGAGTCAGCGCGGAAGATGCCGCGCGTACCGTGATCGCCTATGAACCGGTATGGGCCATCGGCACGGGCAAGGTGGCTACGCCGGAGCAGGCTCAGGATGCCCACGCGTTTATCCGTAATATTCTGGTCGAACTTTATTCGGACGAGGTTGCCTCGGCGGTTCCGATTCTTTACGGGGGCTCGGTGAAGCCTGAGAATGCCCTCGAAATTCTCAAAAAACCTGATGTGGACGGAGCCCTGGTCGGCGGCGCGAGTCTCAAAGCCGGTGACTTTGCGGGGATCATCCGGGCCTCAAGCGAAGCGGGAGCGTAAAGACGATGCTTTTTTATACGGTGGTGTTTTTTCATGTGGTGGCCTGTGTGGTTCTGATCATGGTGATTCTTCTTCAGTCGGGACGCGGCGGGGGACTCTCCGAAATGCTTGGCGGCGGGGTTCAACAGACCCAGAAGCTACTGGGGACGCAGACCAACGAGTTTATGACGAAGGCGACGACCTATTGCGCGATTGTTTTTATTCTGACGTCCATCACGCTGGGAGTCATGACCTCAAGGCGGAGCCGGTCACTGCTGGAAGGGGCGGAGCTGAAGCCTTTCTTTGATCAAACGACAACCGCGGTGCCCGCGGGAACCGATCTGCCGGAGTCGGGGATCGTGAAGGATTATGAGCTCGAAGAGGCCACGGCCGCAGCCGCCAAAGCCGTTGATGCGGCCGCTGACGCGGTCAAGGCAACAGTGCCTGAGGATGCGCCTGAGGCCCCGGTGTTGCCGGAAGCCCCCGCGGAGACACCCGCCAATCCGTAAATCGGCCGTGCGATACGAGGGGTTGAAAAGGTTTTTAGCGCCGCGAATCTTCTTCGCGGCGTTTTTTTTTGGGGTGGTGATGTTTGCGGCATCTTATGCGTGGGAGCCCGGCCCCTCCTATGGTGGAACGGTGGTGACCGCATCGATCGCGGAACCGTCCAATCTGATTCCCTTTTTGGCCTCGGACACGGCCTCCCATGAAGTGATCTCGAAGATATACAACGGACTTTTGCGTTACAATCCGGATTTGGAACTTGAAGGAGATTTGGCGGAGCGCTGGGAGGTGTCTTCGGATGGCACCGAGATCGCCTTCATTTTGAGGCGGGACGTGTTTTGGCAGGACGGGGAACGTTTCACATCGAAAGATGTGGATTTCACCTTCCGGGCGCTTATCGATCCGGCCACCCCCACGCCTTATGCCGGCGACTTTGAGCGTGTGGAGCGTCTCGAAACGCCGGATGACTATACGGTGAAGGTTTTTTATGCCGAACCCTTCAGCCCGTCGCTTTCCAGCTGGACGATGCCCATCGTCCCGGCGCATTTGCTTGAGGGCGAAGACCTGATGCGAACGCGTTTCTCACGCGATCCTGTGGGTACGGGACCTTTTCGCTTCCGGCGGTGGGTTTCCGGAGAGCGGATCGAGCTCGCCGCCTTCGAGACGCACTTCCGCGGCAGGCCCAAGATCGACAGGATGGTCTTCCGGGTGATTCCCGACCAGACGACGATGTTTCTGGAGGTGCTCCAGCAGTCCGTGGATCTGGCCGCCCTGACACCGCTTCAGTATGCACGACAGACCCGGGGAGGATTCTTCGCCAAACATTTTAACAAACTCCGGTATTCCGGGATGGGGTATGTGTATCTAGCGCTCAATCTCACACACCCGTTGTTCGGCGATCTTCGGGTGCGTCAGGCTTTGGATTTCGCGATCGACCGGGACGAGTTGATTGAGGGCGTGCTTCTGGGGCAGGGCACCGTCTCCACGGGCCCCTTCGCGAAAGGAAGCTGGGCGTACAATCCGGAGGTGCAGGCGTCGGTTTTTGATCCTGACCGGGCACGGCAACTTCTCAAAGAGGCCGGCTGGTCCGACCTTGACGGTGACGGGATTCTGGAACGGGACGGTAAGCCTTTTGAATTCACGATCACGACCAATCAGGGCAACGAACAACGGCGCCAGGCGGCCCAGATCATGCAGCGGAGACTCCGTGATGTCGGGATTCGTGTCCGGATCAAGGTCATCGAATGGAGCGTGTTTCTCGATGTGATCGATGAGAGGCGTTTCGATGCCGTGCTTCTTAAGTGGAGTCTTTCTTTGGACCCCGATCCTTATGATATCTGGCATTCCTCAAAGACGGCTCCGGGAGAATTCAATTTTGTTTCTTACGCCAATGCCCGAGTGGATGAACTCATCGAAGCCGGGCGGAACACCTTCGACCGGGAAGCCCGCGCCGCGGCCTACCGCGAAATTCACCGGATTGTGCATGACGAGGTGCCGTATCTCTTTTTGTTCGAGTCGGACGCGCTTCTGGCTATGCATCGGAGGTTCCGTAACGTGCGGGTCTCGCCTTTGGGGATCGGGTATGATCTTCTGGACTGGGAAGTGCCGGTGGACGAGCGGCGCTACACGAGGTATGCCCCGTGACGCGGTTTGTGCTCAAGCGCCTCCTGATGCTTGTGCCGCTTTTTTTTGGCATCACCATCGTCACCTTCCTTGTGACCGAGCTCGCCCCTGGAGATCCCACGGACGCGCTTGGTGAGCTGAATCCCAAAATGACTGTTGAAGTCAAACACCGTCTCAAAGAACGTTTCGGACTTGATGCGCCTCTCGGAGATCGCTATGTGCGCTGGCTTCGGGGTGCGGTGCGGATGGACTTCGGGTATTCCTTCAAGGACGGAGAGCGGGTCACGGCCAAAATCCTCAAAAGGATTCCCGTGACGCTGGGGATCAATTTGGCCGCGCTTGTTCTTATCCTGACCGTGGCGATTCCTTTGGGGGTCCGCAGCGCCGTGAGGGAAGGCACGCGATTTGACCGCTGGGTGACGGTAGGGGTTCTGGCCGGATTCGCCATGCCTTCCTTCTGGCTGGCACTTATTCTCATGGATTTTTTTGGGGTGCGGCTGGGCTGGCTTCCGGTTTCGGGCATGGCTTCCCTGGACCATGAGCTCATGTCGCGACCGGTACGGATGTGGGACACGGCGCGGCACCTCATTCTGCCGGTGACGGTCTCCGCCCTCGGGGGATTCGCGGGGATATCGAGATTCATGCGGGCGAGTATGATCGAGGTTCTTCATGAAGAATATATCCTGACGGCGGTGTCCAAGGGACTTGGGGAGCAGACGATTTTTTATAAACACGCGCTG
>JADGBA010000045.1 GCA_015231685.1 Candidatus Omnitrophota bacterium
CACTGAAATAAACCGACTTGGAATTTGGCGGGCTTTGTTTCCGTAGTCAGACGCTCAATCCAGTTGAGCTACGGGCGCAAAATCTTATAACACTATTGCCAACGAGCAGTTACTAACAGACCAGAAAGTGTCGGATACAACTCCTGGCCGTACCGGTCGCCAAATAGTGGCTACTTCCAACGCTCTCAAGCAGTAAAAAGAACGGGAAAAGCTCAGATATACTATTAAAATCTTTGAATACTCGCTCTGAAAAAATGGCGATCAAAAATCGGATCAATTCGATGGCGGCGGGTCAAAAGATCGTGATGATTATCCAAACAGGTCCGAATGAGTTCCGGTCCTCACAAAAGATATTTGGGAACCTTTGAGTCGGTAGATCAGAAGCCAATCAGGCTCAATATGACATTCTCTGAAATTATCAAATTTGCCAATGAGGAAGTGGTCACGGCACTTTTCCGGGAGGGCCTTCCCTTCAGCGAGCGTTCTGATGACGGTTTTTAGTTTCTCAGTATCTTTGCCGCGTTTCTTGGATGCTTTGGCGTCTTTTTTAAACTGTTTAGTGTAATAAACAGTGAGCATATGCTCATATTCCTATTTGATCGAACATATCATCAACATCCTTCGCCTTCATCAGCCGCTCTTTTTTCCCGGCGGATTCCATAGCTTCAATGGTTACCTTGTTCGGGATTTTCACATCAAACGGTATCCCCCGCCTCATTTTAACCTGACGGTAAAAGATATTGATCGCGTCTGTGCATGATAAACCCAAAGCGCGGAAGATCTTTTCAACCTCTGTTTTCAAACTCGCTTCCGTTCTGGCTCGAATCATTGCTGATTTTGACATTTGAATCACCGCCTCTCTTGCAATGAAGTGTACCTCATTTGGGATACATATTCAAGTAGTTCCAGGCCGTATATAGTAAATATGGTAATTTGAACAGGCTTCTTTGAATACGATCTTCAATATTTTTTCGATTAACCATATTTAAAATTTTCCATGAATATCATATATTTCTAGTTATATTTTTATTGTGGGTCCATCGCATGCAACCTGTGACTTTCGGCTCTTGATTTTTGACATTTTGTTTCTTTTAACGCTCTTTTGAATTATACCTCCGCCTTCATTGACCCCACCTGCCGCCAAACGTAGAATATGCGCCATATGAGCCCCGTCAAAACATGGCTTCAAGCCCTTCGGGTACCGTTTCTCACCGCAAGTCTTGTCCCGGTCGTTCTCGGCACCGCGGTCGCATGGCAGAAAATCCGGCACATCGACTGGTTCTTGTTCTTTCTGGCCTTGTTGGGGGTTGCCTGCCTCCAATCGGGAACCAACCTGGCCAATGATTATTTTGACCATCTTTCAAAAAATGACGACTCCAACCTTACTCCGACACCGGTCAGCGGCGGAAGCCGCGTGATCCAGGAGGGACTTCTTCCGGCCGCCACGGTTCTCAAATCCGCTTTGGTCTTCTTTGGCGTCGGATCCCTGATCGGAATCTATTTGGCGTGGCATCTGAGAAGCGCGGAAATACTGTGGCTGGGTGTCGTCGGGGTTTTTTGCGGCTTCTTCTACACTGCCGCGCCGCTCAAACTCGGCTATCGGGGCCTTGGAGAAATGCTGGTGGGATTGTGCTTCGGCCCCTTGCCGGTGATGGGAGCCTACTGTGTGCAGACGCAGCGAATCACTCCGGAGGCGTTTTGGGCTTCGGTGCCCGTCGGCATACTGATCGCCCTGGTCGTGTTCATCAATGAATTCCCTGATCACAACGCCGACAAGGCCGTCGGCAAGAAGACCCTCGTGGTGTCCCTCGGGCCCGAACGCGCGATCAAGGTTTATCGCGCGAGTCTCGCGGTAACTTACATTTATACCGCGATACTGATCTGCATGCGTGTCTTCCCCATCTCGACGCTTCCGGTATTTTTGACGCTTCCCCTGGCGTTCAGGGCGGTCCGGGTGTCCAAAGACAATCTTCGTAACGTCCCCGGACTTCTTCCGGCCAACTTTGCCACCATTCAGCTTCACCTCGTGTTCGGTTTGCTGTTAAGCGCCGGCTTCCTCTTCTAATTAAGTCGCGATATTGCGGGAGCCGGTGATTCGGCGCGATAATCAAAGGATCCGGATGCGGGAAGTCCCGCCGGACCAAGTCCGTTAAGCGGTGAGTAGTTTCCCAGTACAACCAACATAGGATAGAATGTTTGCATGACGCTTGTGGATTTTTTCTTGATATCGATGATTGTTGGTCTGGCAGTATTGGCTCTTCTGTATTGGTTTTTTGGCTCTCTTTCATGCCGTCTGATTTATAAACCCCGCCAGAAGTTCAAACGAGCCTCAGCGTCTCAGTTGCCCACCGGTACAGAGAACATCACTTTGCTCACCGGGGATCATATCCGCCTCAGGGCGCTCATGGTGCCACGCTCCGAAGACGGCCCTTTGTCAAAACACGAACTCTCCCCGATCGCCCTCTTCTGTCACAGCGGAGTCGGTGACATCATGCAAAGAACGGCACGAATGGAAGCTTTTAGAAAGCTGGGTGTTGACAGCCTCTTTTTTGATTATCGCGGATACGGTGGCAACAAGGGGCGCCCTACAGAAGAGGGCTTGTACCGGGATGCGACTTCAGCGCTCCACCATCTTGTCTACAAACGCGGGATAAATCCCGCCCGGATCATCCTGTACGGCCAATCCCTGGGGGCGGCTGTCGCCACTCATCTGGCGTTTCGCCAGCCCTGTGCGGCGCTGATTTTGGAATCTGCTTTTCCCAGACTCAAAGATCTGGTGGAAGTGGCGCGGCCTTTTTACCCCACACGTTTTGTCAGTAATAGCTACAACATCATCGATCCAATTCACCGGATTCGCTGCCCCAAGCTGATGATCCATAGCATGGAAGATCAACAAGCGCCATTGCTACGGTGCCTGGCATTGTTTAAAAACGTTCCCCCTCCCAAAGAACTCCTGATCCTCCGAGGCCGGAACGACTCCTGCGCCGAAGAGTCTCTGCAGAACTGGAGCGAAGGTATGGGTCATTTTTTGAACGCTCATTTGGTCAAGGAGAATTTATGAATTCTGCGTTCTTGATCATCATCCCAATCTTCCTCATTATCATGATCACATTCTCCTGGCGTCAATGCATCAAAATTTCTCTCTATGCCGTCGTACTCGAAGGCGCGGTAAGACAATGGCTCCTACCGCTCATCGGCTCCATCACCGGACACGGGCTTGAATGGCAGCACCAGTATGACGGGATCGTCTACTTGAGCCCTTTCTTTTTTTTGTGCGCGGCCTACATTAAATATTTCTGGGTCCGTTCAGGGAACTTTTGGTTTTTCAAATCCCGCAAAGGAAGAGTCCTCTTTCTTTTTTCCGCAATCCTTGCTGCGATTGCCTTCGCCGAAGCGTTTAACCCACTTTTACCTTCCCTCTGGGTCGGTTTGTCAGGGGCCGGATACTATTGGTTTTTTGTCCCTCTGATATATTTAACAGGGGATTTATTTGACGACATCGATGATTTTTTCTTTTTTTTGAGAACCTTTCTTTACCTTTTTGCTATCATCGGAATTCTCGGTATCGTTCAATACTTCAGCCCCCCGAACCATTGGCTCAACGTCTATGGCAGGCCCTCCTTTACAGCAATGGCAGGCCGCCACGTCAGAATTACCGGAACTTTGACGCACGCTATGGCTTATTCGGGTTACCTTGAATTCGTCACCGCTATTTTGCTCCCCGCCCTGTTCGCTCGACAAAGCACAACCCGGCGATTCGAGCTCATCGGAATTTCTTTGCTATTTGCATTAAACATTTTTATGGCCGGATCCAGAGAACCCATTTTCTTTTTAATCTTGTTTGTACTGCTGTATCTTGGAATCGGACGGCCGGTGATGATAATGCGCGCTATTCATCGCGCCTTCGTGCCATTAGTCGTCATTCTCATATTATTGGGTTCATGGATCCTTTATTCGCCAAACAATCCAGTGCATAATTTTTGGAGCTCTCGCGTCACCAATACCCGATCCAACACCCACTCCAGACTCCTGTTAGGCGACTATATCAAGGAACTGAACCAATGCCTGCCCTACATGAATGTTTTTGGATACGGCGCCGGCTCAGTTCATTCGGCACATTATAGACTCCGCATGGGCGAAAAATCCGTATCGATAGGGCCGGTCAAAATGACGGACGTTGGCGATCCGCCGTATTTGGAACTTACGGTCGTTTTGTTTGAATTAGGGCTGCCCGGTTTTATTGCATGGCTGGGTTTCAAATTATTTATTATCGGTGCTCTATGGGCCACATACAGGCAACTGCTCCTGAGTCCTCTAAAACACCTCGCATTAAGCGCGATGATTTATGTCCTGATCATTTGGGTGAACAGTGTAATGTACTTGACCATTCGGAGTTTCCCCCATTGGTTCTTCGCGGGCTTCATATTTCTCCTGCCCCGGCTTGAATACGCCTACACCAAAAAATGCGTTGCTAAAATCGACGAAAAGAACCTACTGAGTCCGTATAGCCTCAATATGGACTGACCCGCGGCAGCGGATTAGGTAGCGATATTGCGGGAGCCGTCGCTCTGCACGGCGTATCTGAAGTCGGTGCTGAAAATACCTGAGCTGTCGGTGGTTGGGGCAAAAAGCTCCAACTTGCCGTATTTGCCGGCCGAGGTCTGGAACACGTAGGCGCTGCCCGGCATCGGGTCCACCTGCCCTCCGCCCAGGACCGGCGCTTCCTTAAGGGAATCAAACGACCCGGATGCCGGCGCAAACCGGGCGTTCTGTGCGAAGTAGATATTCCCCTCGAACGCAATGTCGGCTTGAGAGCTGCCGATGGACACAATGGATCCGGAATCGAAGTCATAAGCCTGCGATCCGCTGAAGCTCGTTCCGCGGACCTTCACGTTGGCGTATTTGACCGGAATCCCTTGGGGGACCGCTCCGGTTAAGGGAGAGCCGGCAGTGCCGGAGCCGGCGCCTGTGCCGGTGCCCATAGCCGCGCCGCTCTGAACGGGGCTGCGATTGTCCCGGGCCTTTCGGATCTCTTCAATGACACTGCCGCTCTTGCCGCTGGCCTCGGCGATTTCGGGTGAAAGGGTCGCGTAGATCAGGTCGCCTTTCAAGCTCTTAAGCTTCATGAGACCGTCCTCGGGCGTAAAAATCATGGTGGTGCTTCCCGAGGTTTTTTGTTCCGTCCCTGTGCCCCGGACAGCAAGCGACTTTTCCCACTTCATTTCCACCAGATAATCACCCTGATTCACGGGCCTAATGGAGTTGATGAACATCTTCAGCCGAATACCCGTGAACATCTCAAAATCAAAGCCAACACCTTCTTCCAAAAAGGTCTTATTACCCGTAAAATCCCTCGAGATGTAATCACAAAACCCCGACCGGTTCTGACGCTCATACGCGTCCGCCATCGCGCCGATGGCGTCCTGCACAAGGGTCTGGGCGTCTTTGTACGACATCTTGATCCCCACCACACCCAGCGGCAAAAGCCTGACCAGGTGTTCTATTCCCACATCATCCACGATCTTTAGCGCGGGCGCATACACCGCATCCGGCTCGGCTTGGAATGTAAAAGTAAACATCCGCGCGATCTGCACCTCCGACTTCCAGCTTGAGCCGTTATCCAGAGAGATCTGAATCCGGGCGATGTTGTTGGTTCTGGGGAGCGTGCCTCTGATCACAAACTCCGCGCCGCCGGAAGTGCCCGAATTAAAGATCAGAATTTGATTACGGCTCTGCGGCACCTCATTATTAATCGTCACATCGGTGACGGTGAATTCAGCGGCGGGGTCGCCCATCTCCTGGGGCGTCCAGCCGGAGCCGCTCTGCTCCCTGTCCTGACGCTCCGCGGTCCACTCCTTGATCCGTTCGTTGATCAGCCGCAGGGTTCTCTTGGCGGCAGGCGAATTCTGGTCAATCCCGGCCGCGCGATCACGGATCTTCTTGAGGCGATCCCTGAAGGCATCACTCGAAATCCCCGCAATCGAAGAAGCGCCGGCGTCCATATCCATGAGGATCAAAGCCCCTTCGTAAGCGGCCGAATCTTCAAGAGCGTATTCGATCTTTTGGGGAAATGTACTTCCCGAAACATTCGCCGCGCCCTCAGTCACCTTAAGGCGCAGCTCTTTAAGACGCGTTTCGTCATACAGGGCGCCTCTGAATTCGCTCGGAACGTCCTTGCTCCATTCGCCCAGAAAAGAATACCCGATCAGATCATAGTCGATCATGAACGCCTCAAAATGACCTTGAGCTTCGAAATAACGCTCCAGAAGTGAATTGATCCGTTCCCGGAAGGCCTGATACTCGGCCTTGATCACTTCTACCTTCCCAAATTCTCCGGCTTCGACAGCATCCACCACCGCGTTTTCCAGAGCCGCAATGCCAAAAAAAGAACCCGGGTTATTGTCGGATTCCGCTTTTTTCCACGGCGTTTCCGCGGCGGTCTTCGTGAGCTGCGCATACGCACCTGCCAGCTGCAAATACGCGTTGTCGGCGTTTTCCATTACCGCCAGAGCCTGCCGGTATTTCTCCTTCTTCGCACGCATAAGAGCCGTGAAGGCCTTCAGAAGCTCAGCCTGCCGGCGGTTGATCGCCGCTGTCACAGGCGCGGCGTCTTCGGCCATCTTAGCTAGGATCTCACGCTTTTGGACCGCCAATTCCGCGTAGCTCGAAGCTCCAAGCGGACGGTTAAAATCCTCGTCCCCCCAGTCGATCGATTGCTCAACGGCGTTTAAAAGCGGCCGCATCTGATATTGCGTCGGCAGGTTTTCCGCGCGGGCGCCGTCGAAAGTCCCCGCCCACAACATCCGTCCCACGCCCTCCACCCCGTTGACCGTCTCAAGAATCTTCTCTTTTTGGGCATCAAAAAGAATGTGCTGAAGGCTGTTTTCATCGATTTGGTCGCACAGGCCGATGAGCCCGGACACGTGGCCGGCCGCTTTGAGCCTTTCCTTATAAAAATCATTGTTGTACCTGAACACGCTGATTATGCTCGACGGCCCTCCGATGATCGCCTCGACGGCCTCCTGGTCATGAAGCCGAATCCGGTCCACGTCATATGCGGGGATCGTTCCGTCAACGAGTACCCGTTGTTCTTTGGCGGTGGCGAGGAGTTCGTCGACGAGTTGATTGGTTTGGACAATGCTGTCTGCCTGCTCCTGGAGAACGGAGCGGTAATTCTTGTCGATCAAGTCCGCGGCCTGCGTGTACTGGCCGTCTTTCCATTCCCGGAATTTCTCCTTCATCTCTTCCTGATACACCGACCGGGCCTTCTCTCCCCGGACAGGGATCGCGCCGATATCCGCGATCTCCGGCGATTCAACCTCGGGCTCGTACGCCAAAAGCTCTTCGGTCTTCTCCCGGATGGCCTGTTCCCGGAGACGCTTTTCCTCCTCGAAGAGCCTGAAGCCGAATTCATCCATTTTCTGTTTGTACTTCCGGGCTTCTTCACGGAGTTGCTCGATTTCTCCGGCAAAGTACGGGCCCGCCTCGAACGCCTCATGCCAGAGGCTGTATGCCTTCTTCCGGGCGCGTTCGACGGCTTCGATCAACATATCGAACTTCCTGAATACTGCGCCCTTATCGCCCAGCTCATCAGCGCGGTTCCCGGACGCCTTGATCTCGGCCTTCGTCATCTTGAGGATCTTCTCAATCTCCTCAAACTCACCTTTGAGCTCTTCGGCCCCGATCTTAAGCTCCCCCAGCTTTACGTCATACGGCGCGTCATAATTCAAATACGCCTGCGCCGTCATGCTGAGCGCTTCGGTGGCGATGGCCACCGTCAAATAGACCAGGCCCTTTTTGACGTTGCCCACCACGGCATTGCCCGCGCCGAGGAGCCCCACAAGACTCGCGATATCCATCGCGGCGCTCATACCCGCCTTGAGGATATTCTTCTTATTGGTCAGGACGAGCTTCTCGCGGTAAGCGTCGAGTTCTTTGTAAGCCGATTCCAGCTGCTTCTGCCCGGCTTCATTAGCGGCGGCAAAGCTCTGGATCTTCCTGATGGTGAGCATGATGGCGTCATAGTGGCGCGTGTTCTCCGCGAGCTCGTCGCGCAGGAAGTTCACATCCGCCGGAAATCCGGCGGAAACCACAAAAAAGCTCAAAAGAAGCAGACTGCTGATTGTTTTTTTGATCATGTCCTCGGTCCGCGGGTTGAAGTGAATTCTATAAAAAAACCCCCTCCCGCAATTCCCGGGAGAGGGTTCAGTTTATTCGGTTTGGCCGGATTATTCAGCCTGTTTTTTTGTGGCCGGCTGAATATTGCTCCGCGGTTCGTCATCGGAGGACGCGGGACGTTCTTCCAACTCCGTCTGCGGCATACCCACGCCGCCCAAAGGCGCCATGAAATCAGGAAAAGCCGGCGCAAGCGGAGGCTGCGCGGGCAAATTCCGCACCAGCGGCGCCTGGGGCTGCGGCTGCGAAACCACGGGCCCGGCCGGAGGAGCCTGAGGCCGCGAAATAACCGGCTCCAGGGACACGGGCGGAGTGACCGGCTGCGCCGCGGGTGGAGTCACCGCAACGGGGGCAGGCACCCCCCCCTGGGGCCTGGGTACCGAAACAATCGGTGTAGGAATAACCGGAGCCGGAACCGGCGGCGTGACCGGGGCCGGTGCGACGGCCGGAACCTGAACGGGCGCGGGTATCGCGGCCGGTTGCCGGCGGTAACGCTCCATCGCGGCCACTTCCCAGTACTTCAGATCCAGCGGAGAGCTCAGCTGCATCAGAAGCGGGTCGACCGGAACCGGACCGGC
>JADGBA010000046.1 GCA_015231685.1 Candidatus Omnitrophota bacterium
GCTTGAGCGCGAACCCATGTCCGTCTATGAAGTCCATCTGGGATCCTGGCGACGGAGGTCCGAGAAGCCGCTTGAGCGCGAACCCATGTCCGTCTATGAAGTCCATCTGGGATCCTGGCGACGGCGCATCGAAACGGGGGGCAGTTTTTTGTCCTACCGGCGGCTTGCGGATGAACTCGTGGCTTACGTCAAGGAGATGGGGTACACGCATATTGAGCTCATGCCGGTGGCCGAGCATCCCCTGGATGAATCCTGGGGTTACCAGGTCACCAATTATTACGCTCCGACGAGCCGGTTCGGGGAGGCGAAGGACTTCATGTACTTCGTGGATGTCTGCCATCAGAACGGTATCGGCGTGTTCATTGACTGGGTGCCGGCGCACTTCCCGAAGGATATGCACGGTCTCGCCAATTTTGACGGCAAGGAAATCTACGCATACGAAAGCTGGAGAAAGCGTGAGCACAAGGATTGGGGGACATTCGTGTTTGATTACGGACGGCCCGAGGTTTCCAACTTTTTGATGGCCAACGCCCTCTTCTGGCTGGATAAATACCACATCGATGGACTGCGGGTGGATGCCGTTGCCTCCATGCTGTATCTCGATTATTCCCGGCGCCCCGGGGAGTGGGAGGCCAACCGTTACGGCGGCAACACTAATCTCGAGGCTGTCGACTTCATCAAGAAGTTCAACACCAAGGTCCGCGAACGGCATCCGGGGGCCGTGACCATTGCCGAAGAATCCACGGCCTGGGGAGGCGTCTCGCGTCCGATTGAGTCGGGCGGCCTGGGATTCAACTTCAAGTGGAACATGGGCTGGATGAATGACACGCTGCGGTACTTCTCGAAGAATCCGATCCACCGGTGCCATCATCAGGGGGAGCTCACGTTCTCGATGCTTTATGCGTTCACCGAGAACTTTGTTCTGTCCCTCTCTCACGATGAGGTGGTTCACGGCAAACGTTCGCTGATCGACAAGATGCCGGGAGATGAATGGCAGGCCACGGCGAATCTGCGGCTTCTCTACAGCTACATGTTCGCTCATCCGGGCAAGAAGCTTCTTTATATGGGACAGGACTTCGCCCAAGGGCGGGAGTGGAATTGTACCCGGTCGTTGGAGTGGGAACTCCTTAAATTCGACCGTCACGCGCAGATTCAAAAATTGTACAAGGATCTCAATCACCTGTATCAGAAAGAGCCTGCACTTTATCAGGTGGATTTTGAGAGCGCGGGATTTGAGTGGATTGATTTTTCGGATTATCAGGCTTCCGTGCTCAGCTTCGTTCGATGGTCGCAGGATTACAAGGAGCTCATCGTCGCGGTGTGCAACATGACTCCTGTTCCGAGGAAGGATTACCGGATCGGCGTGCCGCGACCGGGAAAGTACCGTGTCCTTTTTGACTCGGACGCGGCGAAGTACGGCGGTTCCGGTTTCTCTAACACAGGGGTCATCGAAACCGAGAGCATGGCCTGGCACCACCGGACGGTCTCCATGAAGGTCAATTTCCCTCCGCTGGGACTGGTGCTCTATAAGCACGAGCCCGGCGCCGTGGAAGCCGGGGCCGCGGAACCCACCGTATGAGCGGAGGCGTATGCCTCTGTTTTCATGCTCATTTTTATCAGCCTCCCAGGGAAAACCCCTGGCTGGAGGCGATCGAAAAGCAGCCTTCCGCCGCGCCTTTTCATGACTGGAACGAGCGCATCTTTCGCGAGTGTTATCTGCCCAATGTGCGTGCCCTCATCCTGAATCCCTCCGGTCAGATCGTGGACATCGTCAACAACTTTGAGCGGATGAGCTTCAACATCGGGCCGACGCTGTTCTCCTGGATCGAAACCCACCATCCCGAGGCTTATCGTATGATTCTGGAAGCGGACCGTCGCAGCATGGACATGAACAACGGTCACGGTAATGCCATCGCGCAAGTCTACAACCATGTGATCATGACGCTCGCCCCACCGAGGGACCAAATAACGCAGATTCGGTGGGGCGTGGGGGATTTTAGGCACCGCTTCGGTCGTGAGCCTGAAGGCATGTGGCTGGCCGAGACAGCGTGTAATGACGGGGTGCTGGAGGCGCTGATTGAGGAAGGGCTCAAGTTCACGATCCTTTCCCCCCATCAGGCTGAATCCGTGAGGCCGCTGGACCCTGAGCGCAAGTTCGGTTACGGGGATTGGCGGGGTGTGGGCGACGGATCGATTGATCCCCGCCGGGCGTACCGGTTCTTTTCCCGGACTCATCCCGGCAAATTTATTAACCTGTTTTTTTATGACGGGCCCATTTCCAAGGCCATGGGGTTCGAGGGACTTCTCTTTGACGCGAATCTGATGTCCGACCGATTGGCCGGGTGTGTGGACGGTGCCGCCGGCAGGCCTCAGCTGGTTCATACGGCGGTGGACGGGGAGACCTTTGGCCATCACAAGGCCTTCGGGGAGCGGGTGCTGGCCTATGTTAACTTTGTGCGTGCCGAACAGATGGGGTGGCGCGTGGTCAATTATGCGCATTTTTTGGAAATCAGTCCGCCCGCTTTTGAAGTCAACATCAAGGCGGGACCCAAAAACGAGGGCACCGCATGGAGCTGCGCACACGGAGTCGGCCGCTGGAAAGAGCATTGCGGCTGCCGGGGGGACGGACCGCCGGAGTGGCATCAGAAGTGGCGCGGCCCCTTGCGCGCCGCGCTGGACTGGCTAAGGGACGAGACGTCAGCGTACTTTGCCGCTGCCGGCGCGGAAATTTTTGAGGACCCGGACAAAGCCCGGAATGAATACATTGGGATCGTGGTCAATCGCGCGGCCGGAAGGGCACGGAGGTTTTTGAACCGGCAGGCCGGGAGGGAACTTTCGCCGGAGGAGCAATGCCGGGCGATGCGGCTTCTGGAGGGGCAGAGAAACGCGATGCTCATGTACACGAGCTGCGCCTGGTTTTTTACCGAACTCTCGGGGATAGAGACCCAGCAGGTGATTCAATATGCGGCGAGACTGATTCAGCTTCATCTGGAAGTGGCTGGAGTGAATCTGGAAGGACCGTTTCTGGAGCGCCTGGCCGCGGTGCCGGGGAATTTGCCGGGTCTCGCGAACGCGCGCCTGGTCTACGAGAAGCTTGTGAAGCCGCGGATTGCTTCGTTCGAACACGTGGTGTGCTATTACGCGGTGGGCGCGCTCTTTGAACCGGAGTCACATCACGATGCCGGGGGGCTTTTGAGGCTGTCCTGCTTTGATCTCAAGGCCCTCTCGCGAAGAAAGGAATCCAGAGGAAGCCTGACGCTGAGCCTCGGCCGGCTGGTCCTGACGTCCCGCATCACGCTGCACGAGAAGGTTTTTGTGTTCGCGGTCGTGCGGATCGGGGATTATGATTTCCGGTGTTCGGTCCGGGAGTTCGGGGACCTTGAGGAGTACGGGAGAATCGAGAAGGACCTTTTTGAGGATTTGGAGGAGGCCCGGGTGGTTGAGCTTTTTCGCAAGATGGATTTCATCTTCGGCAACCGCTATTACGCCCTTAACGATCTTTTGACCGAGGACCGTATGAATATCATAGGCCGGCTCTCGGAGGAAGCCGTGACGAAGACCGCCCTGTCTTACCAGGACATTTATGACGGCAACCGCCGCCTTCTGGATATTTACCGTTTGTCCAAGCTCGTGGTGCCGGAGGTGTTCGGCTTCGCGGCACGGACGACCCTGGACCGGCGTTTCATGGATGAGATGCGCTCCGCGGCGGCGCGTCAGTTTCATCCCCGTAAGCTCGCGCACCTGATGCGGGTGTTCGATGATGCACGCGGGCTCGGGATCGAGATCCGGACGGAACCGGCCGCGGATTTTCTGGTCGAGGAACTGATGCAGCGCATCGAGGGACTTGCGGAGAATCCGACCGCGGAGCTTATCGCGGAATGCCTGAATATCCTCAAACTTGCGAAGAAGCTGAATCTTGAACTTGTTCTGAACGACGTGCAATTCAGGCTTTTTGGCCTGATCCGGTCCTGGCGCGCCGAGCCTGAGCGGGTTCCGGATTCTGTGAGAGAAATCGAAAAGCCGTTTCACCAATTAGCCCGGGAGCTTAAACTTGCCGACACCGCCATCTGATCTCAGGGATTTTTCGCCGCTTGTGATTGAGAATCTCCAACCGGACGTGGGCGCGGGACGGTTCAATGTCAAAGGGGTGGCGGGCCATCCGGTCCGGGTGAGCGCGCTTGTGTACAAGGACGGGCAGGATTTTCTGGGCGCATCCGTCATCTGGCGGCGGAGGGACCGGGTCCAATGGGAGGAGTCGCCCATGCGGCCCCTCGAAAATGATGTGTGGGAGGGGGTTTTTACGCCGGAGGACAACGCGGCTTATGTGTTTTCTGTCGAGGCGTGGATGGATCCTTTGACCTCGTGGGCCGACCGGACAAGGAAGAAGGCCGGCGTTAACGAATCGCTTCCGATAGAACTTGAGGAGGGGGCGGCGCTTCTTGGGATGTGTCGCGGAAAGGAAGCGGCGGCCCAGGCTTCCCGGTGGGCGGAACGCCTTATGCGGACCCGGGGCAACAGCGCGGACATCCTCGGAATGCTCGATGATCCGGAGTTCTGGAATTTTGTTCCGAAGGCGAAGCTGAGGTTTTTTGTGGCCCGCCACGAGGAGAGGCCCATCATGGTGGACCGGCCGAGGGCGCTCTTCGGAACCTGGTACGAGATGTTTCCGCGCTCCCAGGCGGCGGTGCCGGGAGCCCACGGGACATTCAAGGATTGCATCCGACGGATTGCCGATATACGCGAGATGGGTTTTGATGTCATTTATCTTCCGCCGATCCATCCCATCGGCATCACGAACCGCAAAGGGCGTAACAATGCGCTCAAGGCCGGTCCCAAGGATGTGGGAAGCCCCTGGGGAATCGGCTCAGCTGAGGGCGGGCATATGGCGGTCCACCCGAAGCTCGGGACCCTGAAAGACTTCGAGGCCTTTGCGGCCGCGGCCAAAGACGCGGGGATGGAAATCGCGCTGGACTTCGCCGCTCAATGCTCGCCGGACCACCCCTACGTCAAGGAGCACCCGGAATGGTTCCGGCGGCTCTCGGACGGTACGATCCGCTACGCGGAGAATCCCCCCAAAAAATACCAGGACATTTATCCTCTGGACTTCATGTGCGTTAATCGCCAGGAGCTTTGGGAGGAGATGAAGCGGATTGTCCTCTTCTGGGCCGCGAAGGGCGTCCGTATTTTTCGGGTGGACAACCCGCATACGAAGCCCCTTCTGTTCTGGCGGTGGCTTATCGACGGAGTGCAGAAGGACCATCCGGATATCCTGTTCTTGGCGGAGGCGTTCACACGGCCGAGCGTGATGAAATTCCTGGCGAAGGCGGGCTTCACCCAGTCGTACACGTACTTTACCTGGAGAAATTCCAAGTGGGAGCTTACGACCTACCTTGAGGAGCTCAACCATACTCCCATGCGGAATTATTTCAGGCCCAACTTTTTTACGAATACGCCGGACATCCTGCAGGAGATACTCCAAAAGGGCGGGCCGCCGGCATTCCGGATGCGGCTTGTTCTGGCCGCCACCCTTTCGGCATCGTACGGAATTTACAGCGGATACGAGCTTTGCGAAAACACCGCCACGCACGAGGGTTCCGAGGAGTATCTCAATTCCGAGAAGTACGAGATCCCGAGCCGCGACTGGCACGCGCCGGGCAACATTCGGGACTTGATCGCGGCGGTGAACCGCGCCCGGCACGATCATCCTGCGCTCCAGCAGAACGGCAACATCGAATTTATACCTACACGCAATGATGCCGTGCTGGCGCACGTCAAATGGGACGACGGGATGACAGACATCATCGTGACGGTCGTGAATTTGGATCCTTACGCCGTTCAGGAAGACCAGATCCAGCTGCCGATCTGGAAATTCGGAATTGAGGAGTGGCAGACCTTCGAGATGCGGGATCTTCTGGGTGGAGACAAGTATCATTGGAAGGGCCGTGAGCACTACGTGCGGCTTGATCCGTCACTCGGGCCGGGGCATGTGTTTCATCTCAAAAAGTGAGCGATTTGTCATGGAACCGGTAAAACCCAGCTTATGGTACAAGGACGCCGTTATTTATCAGATGCACGTGCGCTCCTTCTACGATTCCAATCAGGACGGGATCGGGGACTTCCGTGGGCTTACCGAAAAGCTCGACTACCTGCGGGATTTGGGGGTTACGGTCCTGTGGCTCCTGCCGTTTTATCCGTCACCTCTCAAGGACGACGGTTATGACATTTCGGATTATACCAAGGTGCACTCGCTTTACGGCAACCTGACCGAATTCCGGCATTTTTTGAAGGAGGCCCACCGCCGTAATCTCCGGGTCGTGACGGAACTGGTGATCAATCACACCTCGGACCAGCACCCCTGGTTCAAACGTTCTCGCCTGGCGCCCCCGGGCTCCAACTACCGCAACTTCTACGTGTGGAGCGACACACACAAGAAGTACAAGGATGCCCGGGTGATCTTCAAGGACTTTGAACATTCCAACTGGACCTGGGACCACGTGGCGGGATCGTATTACTGGCACCGCTTCTATTCGCATCAGCCGGATTTGAACTTCGACCACCCCGAGGTCAAGAAATGCGTGTTTCAGTGGGTGGACTTCTGGATGGGGATGGGCGTCGACGGGCTGAGGCTTGATGCGGTGCCCTATCTTTATGAGCGCGAGGGGACCTCGTGTGAGAATCTCGAGGAAACCCACGCGTTTTTGAAGGAGCTGAGGGCGCACGTCGATTCCAGATATCCTGAGGGGATGCTTCTTGCCGAGGCCAATCAGTGGCCTGAAGACGCGGCGCGGTATTTCGGATCCGGGGACGAGTGCCATATGGCGTTCAACTTCCCGGTGATGCCCCGGATGTTTATGGGAATTCACATGGAGGACCGCTTCCCGATTGCGGATATTCTGAACCAGACGCCGGCCATTCCGGAGAACTGCCAGTGGACACTGTTCCTGCGGAATCACGATGAGCTGACACTTGAAATGGTGACGGATGAAGAGCGTGATTATATGTACCGCGTGTACGCGAGCGACCCGCAGGCGCGGATCAATCTGGGCATCCGGCGGCGCCTGGCGCCGCTTCTCGGGAATAATCGCCGGAAGATCGAGCTCATGAACGGGCTTCTTCTTTCTCTGCCCGGCACACCCGTCATCTACTACGGGGACGAAATCGGCATGGGCGACAACATCTTCCTGGGTGACCGCAACGGTGTGCGCACCCCCATGCAGTGGAGCAGCGACCGGAACGCCGGCTTTTCCAAGGCCAACCCCCAGCGGCTTTATCTTCCGGCGGTCATTGACCCTGAATATCATTACGAGACGGTCAACGTGGAGGCCCACGAGCAGAACCCGCATTCGCTTCTGTGGTGGACGCGGCGGATCATCGGCCACCGCAAACGGTTCAAGGCCTTCGGCCGCGGATCGATACGGTTCCTGAATCCCAAGAACCCGAAGATCCTGGTCTTTATCCGTGAATACCAAAACGAAAAAATCCTGGTGGCGGCCAATCTCTCAAGGTTTGTCCAGTGTGTGGAACTGGATCTCTCAAGTTACCAGGGCATGGTCCCGGTAGAAATTTTTGGCAAGACGCCCTTTCCGGCGGTCGGAGAGCTGCCATACTTTCTGACCATGGGTCCCCACGGGTTTTATTGGTTTTCTTTACAGGCGGCAACGAACGCGTTGACGGCGGCCCCGACCGAAGAAGGGGGGATCCCGCAGATCGAGATCGAGGGCGAATGGGATGATCTGCTGGAGGGGCGGTGGAAAGGGGTATTTGAGGAGATTCTGCCGGGGTACCTGCAAAAGTGCCGTTGGTTTTCGGGAAAAAGCCGCCGCTTGAAGAGCGCCCGTATTGCCGAATGCATCCCGCTGGAATACGAGGGGACGCTTTCCTATATCTTGTTCGTTCAGACCGAATATTTGGCCGGTCAGCCTGAGACCTATCTTTTGCCGGCGGGTTTTTATCCGGGTGAGGACAGCCGCGTGTTCAGGGAAAAGTATTCTCGTTCGGTGATCGCGCAACTCAGGGTCAAGAACCGGGACCGGGTCCTTGAGGGAGTTGTGTGTGACGCGTTGTATGACCCGCGGTTTTCGCGGGGGCTTCTGGATTTTGTGGAGCGGCGGAGGCGGACGCGCGCGAGCGCCGGAGAGATGACAGGCTCTCCCGCGCCGCGATTGAGGTCGTGGTTTGCTGACGAATCCATGGCCCGGGAACCTCACATTCTCCAGGCGGAGCAGTCAAACAGTTCCGTGGTCTTTGGCGACAAGGCGGTGATGAAGATATACCGCAAAATCGGCAAGGGCCGGAACCCCGATCTGGAAATTATTCAGCATTTAACGGAGAAGACGGATTTCCGGCATGTGCCGTCTTTGGGGGGAGCTATTGAGTATCAGGCGCGCGGAGAAACCACCACGCTCGGGATGGTTCAGGAATGGATCCTGAATCAGGGGGATGCCTGGAAGCACGCCCTCGAACAGATCCGTGTGTTCCAGAGACGGATGGCGGAGAACCCCGATTCCGTTCTTCCGTTGCTGCCCGCGGCTGACCCGGTGGATTTGGCGTCCGAGGAACTGCCTGCGGAGGCGGAGGAGTTGGTGGGAGAATTTTTGGCCGACACGCGTCAGCTGGGTGTGCGTACAGCCGGCATGCATGCCGCGCTCGCTTCCGGTGCCGGCGATCCCCTTTTTGAGGCCGAGGACATGACGCTTCTGGATCAGAGATCGCTCTTTCAGTCGGTCCGGAGTCTGGCAGAGAG
>JADGBA010000047.1:0-4814 GCA_015231685.1 Candidatus Omnitrophota bacterium
GGTTCAGGTACCGCTTCCGATGGTCCGGGCGGCATGGAAGATGTACTGCTGAACATAGCCGGCCCAGGGTCCCCAGCGCTTTGACGCGAATGCAAGGATGCGAGCGGCGGAGGCAGGCCGGTTCCTGAAAAAGAGGCGCCGCATTGCCCGGGCGATCCACACATCCACAGGGAAGGCCTCCGGCCGATGAAAGCCATAGAGCAGGATGCAGTCGGCGACCTTCGGGCCCACTCCGGCATATGCCATGGCCTTGCGGCGCGCCTCATCCAAAGGCAGTGTGTAAAGCTCGCGGAATTCTACGGGGCCGCATAAGATCGCGTTGGCCGTGGCCCACAGGTATTTGGCGCGGTAGCCGAGTCCCATCCGATCCAGCGCCTCGGGCCCTTCACTGATCAATCGAGCCGTGTCCGGAAAATCCAATTCATGCCGGCCATAAAAGCGGCACATCCTGTCCCATATCCCGCGGATGCGCTTCACATTGTTGTTGGCCGAAATGATGAATGCGGCGGTCGCATGCCACGGGTTCTGGCGGATGATTCTCAGACCCCGGAAGGCGGTCAACGCGTCAAGAAGCGGAGGTTCTTCCTCTAATATGCGGAAGAGCGGCTCCATCGGAGTATCGAGGTCGAAGTAGTTGCGGATTGTCTCCGGAGAGACGGCCGGCCCCTGAACGGTTTGGACACAAAGCCGCTCCGAATTCTGGTGCAAACGGAGAACGCTGCCCCGGACGGACAGAAGGAAGGATCCGTCAGGCTCCCGACGGTATCCGAAGATCTGGGCGGATTCGATGGTAGCTTCGAGGTTGAAATCGCGCGCTTCAATAAAGGCCATACCCAAAATTCTAGACCTCCGTTTGATTTGTGGGAATCTCTTTGTGATTGTGGCGGGTGAAGCGCGACTCGCCGATTGAATGGCTTTCGCCCAAAAAAGACGCGCAGTCTGAATATATTAACTATTAATTAATTGTATGTGTACCTATTTATGATGAAATCGTTTAATGTTGGTAATGATATACTAAAGGGTATAAGCGTATGCAGACTGTAGAAGCGATTCCTATAGAGCAATACATTGCTCAAGAGTTGTCCGTGAAGCCGGCTCAGATTTGGGCGGCGATCAAGCTTCTGGATGAGGGGGCGACGATTCCGTTTATCGCGCGGTATCGCAAGGAGGCGACGGGCGGGCTGACGGACGTGCATTTGCGCGCGCTTCAGGACCGGCTGGAGTATTTGCGGGAGCTCGAATCGCGGCGCATCACGGTGCTGCAGACCATCGGCGATCAGGGCCGGCTCACCGAGAAGCTCAAGTTGCAGATTAACGGGGCCCGGACCAAGCAGGAGTTGGAGGACCTCTATCTTCCCTATAAGCCGCGGCGGCTGACGAAGGCGCAGGCGGCGCGCGAGGCGGGGCTGGAAGCGCTGACCCACCGTATTCTCGGGAATCCGGAAGTCGATCCGGAGACGGCGGCGCAGGAATTTGTGGATGTCGAGGGCGGAATTCCCGATGCGGCGATGGCGCTTCTCGGGGCGCGCGAGATCTTCATCGAGAATCTCACCGAAAACGCCGAGCTTCTTAAGAATCTGAGAGAAAAGGCCTGGAAGGAGCTTTGGCTTGTCTCCGCCCCCTTGAACAAATCACCCGAGGCCGCAAGCAAATTCGCGGATTACTTCGGCTTCAGCCAGCGTGTGTGCGAGGTGCCGTCGCACCGGGTGATGGCGATTCTTCGCGGGCAAAAGGAGAAGGCGCTCAAGGTGAATCTTGCCGACAATATTTACTCGAGCGAAGCGCGGATCGCCGCGCCGAATGAAGGGGAGTGGATCCAGACGGTTTGTCTCTTTGCCGGCGTCAGCTTCGCGAATCGCGCGGCGGACGCGTGGATCCGTGAAAGCATCCGTCAGGCGTGGAAGACGAAGCTGCGGTTCAAGATTGAATTCGATGTGATGGCGCGTCTCCGGGAGAAGGCCGAAGAAGAGGCAATCCGGGTCTTCGCGGAGAATCTGAAGAATCTGCTTCTGGCGGCGCCGGCGGGCCCGTCGAACGTGCTGGGGGTGGATCCCGGATTCAAAAACGGCGTCAAGATGGCCGCTGTCAATTCCACAGGCAAAGTCCTCAAAGCCGTCACGATTTATCCCCATACTTCCAAGAATCAGTGGGAAGTTTCGATCGAAGTCATTCACCTGATGATTCAGCGTTACGAAATCAAGCTCATCGCCATCGGCAACGGGACCGCGAGCCGCGAGACCGAAAAACTCATCGACGCGGTGCGTGCCAAATACCCCGATGACGCGGTGCGGCGCGTGGTGGTGTCCGAGGCGGGCGCGTCCGTGTATTCGGCCTCGCCTCTGGCGTCCAAAGAACTCCCCGATTTGGATGTGACCCTGCGCGGGGCGGTTTCGATCGCGCGGCGGCTTCAGGACCCGCTGGCGGAACTCGTGAAGATTGATCCCAAATCCATCGGCGTGGGGCAATACCAGCACGATGTGAGTCAGGCGCGTCTGGCCAAGATGCTTCACCGCGTGGTAGAGGACTGTGTGAACTCGGTCGGCGTGGATATGAACACGGCGTCGCCTGCTCTTTTGTCCTACGTGTCGGGTCTGACGGCGCGTTTGGCCGAGGCGATTGTCCGCGAGCGCGATGCGCGGGGGAGGTTCAAAAGCCGTGAAGAGCTCCGGCGGATTCCGGAGTTGACGAATCTTGCGTTCCAGCAGGCAGCGGGATTCCTGAGGATCAGCGGCGGAGACAACCCGTTGGACGCCTCGGCGGTGCATCCGGAATCCTATCCGGTGGTGAACCGGATTCTGGAGGCTTCGGGGCGGACGATCGGGCAAATCATCGGGAACCGGAGCTTTTTGGACTCGCTCGAGCCGTCGCGATTTACGGATGAGGTGTTCGGGCCGGAGACCGTTGAGGATATTCTGGAGGAGCTGGACAAGCCCGGGCGGGACCCGCGGCCTGAATTCACCACGGCTGCCTTCATGGAGGGTGTCTGCGAGGTCAAGGACCTGAAGCCCGGCATGAAGCTCGAAGGCACCGTCACCAACGTCGCCAACTTCGGCGCCTTTGTCGATATCGGTGTCCATCAGGACGGTCTGGTGCATATCTCGGAGTTGGCGGACGAGTACGTCGAGAATCCCGGTGAGTTTGTCCGGGTCGGGGACATTGTGCGCGTGATGGTTCTGGAAGTCGATTTGGAGCGCAACCGCATCGCGCTCTCCATGCGCCGCAAAAAGCGCCCCTCCTCACGGTAAGCTAAATCTGGTCAAATCCGGCGAACGGGCATATACTTTTTGACATGCTTACCAAGAAGTTCGAGGAGTTGCTTGCTTCCGTCAGGGTGCTCTGGAGTACGCTTCTGACCGGAGAAAGGTTCGTTGAGGAACAGCCGCTTCGATCCGAGCTTTTTAGTATCGAACAGTTTCGGTCGCACGCGCGGCACATCGCCCGGCAGCACCAGATCAGTTACAAAAGAGGCCGGAACAAGCTTCTGGTCCGCCTCCGAGAGAACAAGCGGGTTCTCGCTGAAATCCACGATCTTCTGAACGAAACCGGCAAATCCAAGCGCCGAATCTCTCCTGCCGGTGAATGGCTCCTCGATAATTATTACCTCATCGAAGAACAGATCCGGCTTGCCCAGAAATTCCTTCCGGAAGGGTACATCCGGGAATTGCCGCATATTCTGCGGGGGCCGCTCTCGGGGTATCCGCGTGTTTATGAACTGGCGATGGATCTGGTGTCCCACGGTGACGGACGGCTGGACGCGAAGGGACTTGCGGAATTTGTAGGCGCCTATCAGGATGTCTGTCCGCTGAAGCTCGGCGAGTTGTGGGCGGTTCCCATCATGCTCCGGCTCGCGCTTATTGAGAACCTGAGGCGGGTTTCTTCCCGTCTGATTGTTTCGCAAACCCAGCGGGACAAGGCGGGCCACTGGGCATCGCGCATTCTGGAGGTCTCGGTGGGTGACGCCGACGGAGTGATCCGGGAACTCGCGGCCATGTCCCGGGCGGTGCCGGTGCTGACCGATCACTTTGTGGCGGAATTCACGCGCCGCCTTCACGGCCAAAGCCAGGCGTCGAGCCTGCCCTTCGCCTGGCTGGAACGCAAACTTTCGGAACGGGGAGAGACGCTCGACGGGATTATCCGGCTCATCAGCCAAAAGCAGGCGGCGGATCAAGTCTCCATCGCGAACACAATCGGAAGCCTGCGTCTCCTGGAGATCACCGACTGGCATGACTTCGTGGAGGACTTGAGCGAGGTTGAGAAGATTCTGCGCCGGGATCCGTCGGGGGATTATGGCCGTATGTCATTTCAGACGCGTGACCGCTACCGGCACGTGATCGAGCAAATTGCTTCCCGGAAGAGAATGAGTGAATCGGAGGTCGCCCTGCGCGCGGTCGAGATCGCGCAAGCGGCCAAATCGTCCGAGGCATCCGAACCGGCGGCCTCGCACGTCGGTTATTACCTCATCGACAAGGGGTTTGGGGCACTCTGCCGAAAAGTGCATTTGAGATTTTTCTTCCGTCAGACCCTGCAGGGCAAAAAGACGTTCTGGCCTTTGGTGCTTTATTTCGGGTCCATCGGCGGCGTCACCCTCGTCCTGAGCGCCGGTGTTCTGTGGTGGATTCGCGGGACGCAGGCACCGGGTCCGCTCGCAACCGGATATTTCGGAGTATTGCTCCTTTTGACGGCGAGTCAGACGGCGGTTTCTTTGACGAATTGGCTCGCTTCGCTTCTGGTCCGGCCCCGGACCCTTCCACGGATGGATTTCTCGGAAGGGATTCCCGGATACGCCCATACGCTGACCGTGATTCCGTGCATGC
>JADGBA010000047.1:4912-8712 GCA_015231685.1 Candidatus Omnitrophota bacterium
GATTTTGGGGACGCGGTGACGGAGGTGACGCCCGCAGACGAGGCGCTCCTCAAGCAGGTCACACAGGGAATCGAGTGGTTGAACCACAAATACCGCAGGCAAAAGAATCATATCTTTTATCTTTTTCACCGGCCGCGCCGCTGGAATCCCAGGGAAAAGGTCTGGATGGGCTATGAGCGAAAGCGCGGCAAGCTCATGGACTTGAACGCGGTTCTTCGCCGCAAGGGGGAGGACCGTTTCAGCGTCATTCTCGGAGATCCCAAACGGCTTCGCGGCGTGAAGTACGTCATTACCCTGGATGTGGATACCCGGATGCCCCGAAACGCCGCGCGGGAGCTCGTGGGGGTCATCGCTCACCCTCTCAATCGTGCGGTGTATGATCCCGGGAAGCGGAGGATCGTTTCGGGATACGGCATTCTTCAGCCGCGCGTTGAGTCAAGTTATCCCGGAGAGAACCCGTCCGTGTTTCTCAAGGTGTTCGGGGGGGACTCGGGAATCGATCCTTACACGAAGGCCGTTTCTGATGTGTATCAGGACCTCTTTTTTGAGGGATCGTTTATCGGAAAAGGGCTTTATGATGTCGACGCGTTCGAGAAGACGATGGAAGGGCAGTTCCCGGAGAATTTGATCCTGAGCCATGATCTTCTCGAGGGCGGGTATGCCCGCTCAGGGCTTGTGACCGATGTTCAGTTCTATGAGGGGCATCCCACGGGGTACCTCCAGGACGCGAGCCGCCGGCATCGCTGGATTCGGGGAGACTGGCAGATTCTGCCGTGGCTCTTTACCGGGGTCCGGGCGTCGAAGGATGCCGCGCGCGGGAATCCGCTTTCGTTTTTGACCCGCTGGAAGATCGCGGATAACCTCAGACGGAGTCTTGTGCCGCTTTCGACGGTGCTGATGTTTGTGTCGGGATGGGCGTTTTTTGAATCAGCCTTTATTTGGTCGGCGGTGGTGATCGGGCTTACCGGGTTTTCTCTGGTGCCGATGAGTCTTGTGGATATTGTCCGTAAACCGGGCGACCTTTCGGTCGGAACCCACCTGGGATCGGCGGGGAGCTCCTTCAAGAAACATCTGGTGCGGTTCTTTTTTCAGATCGTTTTTTGGCTGCATGAAGCGCTCTATTGTCTGGACGCGATCCTCCGGACGCTTTGGCGAATGTTTGTCTCCCGTCGGCGTCTCTTGGAATGGAGGGCCTTCAGCGAATCGGAAGCGCTGGAACGGAAGCGTTTGACGGGTTTTGTCCGGAGCATGTCCCCGGAACCGCTCGTGGCCGCTTTGCTTCTGGCTTGGCTCGCACGGACGCCGGCGGGCGCCAGCGCCGCGGCCTGGGTGATCGCGGGCCTGTGGTTCGCAGCGCCCGTATTTGCTTATGCGATCAGCCAGCCCACTCCGCCCCGGAAGATCCGCTTGTCAGGGAAGCAGACGCTTTTTTTGAGGGAGCTTGCCCGGAGGACCTGGGCGTTTTTTGAGATCTTTGTGACCGAGAAGGACCACTGGCTGCCTCCGGACAATTTTCAGGAGGAGCCCGTCGCCGCGGTGGCACACAGGACCTCGCCCACCAACATCGGCCTGTCGCTTCTGGCTAATTTGTCGGCCTATGATTTTGGGTACATGTCCATGGGGAAGATGTTCCACCGGACCGAAAACACGTTCGATACGCTGAATCTCATGGAAAAGTTCCGGGGGCATTTTTATAACTGGTACGATACGGAATCGCTCAAGCCCTTGATGCCGCTTTATGTCTCGTCTGTGGACAGCGGGAATCTGGCCGGTCATTTGCTGGTCCTGCGTTCGGGGTTGGCGGAAATGAACCGCCACAAGATCGTTTCTCCGGAAATATTCGCAGGCCTCGCGGACACTCTGCACATCCTGCGTCAAAGCACCGAGGAACTCCCGGAGGCCCGGCGCGCCGCCGCCGGCGAAGCGCTTCGGGGGATCTCCGAACGGATCAAGGGATTTCGTGAGAAAAGCCGCTCTCTGCCTGCGTGCCTCTCGGAGATTCATACGGTTCTGAGACAGCTGTCCACAGATATCGCGAAGGTGCTCTCGGGCCTCGGTTCCGGATACGAGGGTCCGTTCAAAGAGTGGGCGCGTGCATTTGAACGGCAGTGTTACGACTTCCTGGAGGATATGGCGTTCATCGCGCCGTGGCTTCTCTTGGGGCCGGAAATGCCCGGGATGTGGGACTCGCCCGATGGGGAGCAGCAGGAACGACTGGCCCGGCTCCGGGAAGCGCTCAGGTATCTGGATGAGATCCCGGTTCTCGGTGAGGTGGCCAGACTCGAGCAGAGGTTGGTTCCCCTGATCGGTAAGACCATCGAGGCGGTGAATCTCACAGACGACGCCTCCCAAAAGATCCGGGAATGGTTTGTGAGGCTTCAGACCGCGATTCGGGATGCCGGAACGCGTTCCGCCGAAAGGATCAAGGCCATTGATTACATTGTGCTCAGGTGCAATGAGGTCTCCGACATTGAGTACGAGTTCCTGTATGACAAGACCTCGCATCTTCTTTCGATCGGATACAACGTCAGTGAGCATAAGGCGGACCGCGGTTGTTATGATCTCCTGGCGTCCGAGGCCCGGCTTTGCAGCTTCGTCGCGATTGCCCAGGGGAGAATGCCTCAGGACCACTGGTTCAAGCTCGGGCGGCTGCTTTCTGAATCCGAAGGAGAACCTGTTCTCGTCTCCTGGGGCGGGTCCATGTTTGAATATTTGATGCCGCTTCTTGTTATGCCGACCTACGAGGGGAGTTTGCTCGACCGGACCTACAAATCGGTGGTGCGCGGACAGATGCGGTACGCCGCGAAGAACAGCATTCCCTGGGGTATTTCCGAATCCGGTTACAACAAAATCGATGCGAACATGGTCTACCAGTATCATTCGTTCGGGGTTCCGGACATGGGCTTCAAACGCGGCCTGTCGGAGGATTTTGTGATCGCTCCTTACGCGTCGATGCTCGCTCTCATGGTGGAGCCTGAGAAGGCGTGCGAGAATCTGCAGCGTTTGGCCTCGGAAGGCTCCGGGGCGATGTACGGTCTTTATGAGGCGGTGGATTTTACGCCTTCCCGCCTGGCGCCGGACGAAACGCGGGCCATCGTCAAATCCTACATGGCGCACCATCAGGGCATGAGTCTTCTTGCCCTGGCTTATGTGCTTTTGAACCGGCCCATGCAGCGGCGGTTTTTGGCGGAGCCGATTTTTAAATCCACCGAGTTGCTGCTTCAGGAGAAGATCCCCAACGTTGAGCCTTTTCTCTACGATTTTGAGGTGACCGGTATGCTCCGGCAATCCGGGGACCGGGAAACGCTTCTTCGCGTGTTCGCGACGCCGCAGACGCCGACACCCGAGGTGAACGCGCTTTCCAACGGCCGGTATCATGTCATGGTCACCAACGCGGGCGGGGGTTTGAGCCGCTGGCAGAATGTCGCGGTGACCCGCTGGAGCGAGGATGCCGCTCTTGATAATCATGGAACTTTCGTCTATTTGCGGGATATGAAGTCCGGTCACTTTTGGTCTTCGGCCTATCAGCCCTCGCAAAAAACACCCAAACATTACGAGGCCATCTTCTCGCAGGCCTGGGCGGAATTCAAACGCCGGGATCAGCAGATCGACACACACACCGAGATCGCGGTGTCCCCGGAAGATGATATCGAACTGCGCCGCGTGACGATCACCAACCGCTCCCACGAAAAACGCGTGATCGAAATCACCAGTTACGCGGAAGTCGTTCTGAACGATGCCGCCAGCGACCAGGCTCACCGGTCCTTCAGCAATTTGTTTGTCCAGACCGAGATCATCAA
>JADGBA010000048.1 GCA_015231685.1 Candidatus Omnitrophota bacterium
GGGTGTGAACACCATGAAGGTCCTCGGCCAAAACATGGCCTGGCTTCTCCAAAAGATCGCGTGAACTGCCCCCTCTGCGGTGGCCCGCCGGGGCGAAACTTGAGCTCGCGCGGACGCGTGTTCCTCGAATGCGGGCACTGCGGCCTGGTGCGCGCCGCGGGGGAAGCGCCGCTCTCCGTCGAGGAAAAGCGGAAACGCTACCTGCTTCATGAGAATTCGGCCGAAAGTGCGGGTTACCGTGAGTTTCTCTCACAGGCCATCCGCCCGGCCCGGCCGTATCTTGTGCCCGGCGCGAGAGGGCTTGATTTTGGATGCGGCCCGGGGCCCGTGCTCTCCATGCTGCTTCGTGAAGAGGGATTCGTCATGGACGATTATGACCCGCTCTTTTTTGACGGGCCGCTGCGGCCTCCGTATGATTTTGTGTTTTCGACGGAGTGTTTTGAGCACTTTGAGGACCCCGCCGGGGACATCGCGGAGGTCGTTACCCTTGTCCGCGACGGGGGCGTTCTTGCCGTGATGACCGAATTGTGGGATGATTCCGTTGATTTTGGCCGATGGGCTTATACCTACGATGAAACCCACGTGTCGTTCTATTCCTTGAAGACCTTCGGGTACATTGGCCGGAAATTCGGGGTACGGCTGGTGGCGGGAGACAACCGGCGGGTCATGGTGTTCCGCAAGAACGGGAGTAACGGACAATGATGCAGGTGGATTACGCGAAGCAGCCTTTTTTGGTGATATGGGAGTCGACGCGGGCGTGTGACCTGGCGTGTCTGCACTGCCGTGCAGAGGCTGATTCGACGCGGGACCCGGAGGAGCTCTCGACCGGGGAAGCGAAGAAGCTCATCCGGGATGTGCAATCGATGGGGACCCCGATCTTTATCATCTCCGGGGGCGATCCGCTGAAGCGCCCGGATTTGATTGAACTGGTCCGGTACTCAAAAGAGTCGGGGCTTCGCACCGGAACGATTCCGGCGGTGACGCCGCTTCTCGTGCCGGAGCGGATCGACGAACTCAAGAGCGCCGGACTCGATCAGATCGCGTTCAGTCTCGACGCGGCCGATCCGGCGGCGCATGACGCATTTCGGCGGACTGAGGGTGTTTTTGAGCGGACGATCAAGAGTGTGGAATACGCCAATCGGATCGGCCTGAACGTTCAGATCAATTCGCTCGTCAATGTTCATAATACGGAAAGTCTTGAAGCGCTCATCACGCTGGTGCGGCGATTGAAGATCGTGTTTTGGGAGGTGTTTTTTTTGGTGCCGACCGGGCGGGGCAGGGAGCTTGAACTCATCAGCGCCGCCAAATTCGATGCGGCGTTCGACCTGATTTATCGGTTGCACAGGGAAGCGGAATTCGTGATCAAGGTCACGGAAGCGCCGCATTACCGGAAGTATTTTGTGGACCGAGAGGAGGCCGGGCAGGGAGCGGCTTCCTCGATGGTGCGTTCGGGGGCTATGCCGGGAGCGATCGGCCGTGTTCATGGTCCCGGAGGGAGTCTGGGGCGGGCCCCTCAAGGGGTGAATTCCGGAAAGGGGTTTTTGTTTGTGTCCCACAAAGGGGAGATCATGCCGAGCGGTTTTTTGCCGATCACCGCGGGCAATGTCCGCACAGTGACTCTGGGGGAAATCTATCGGGGGCATTCTCTTTTTAAAGATCTGAGGGATACGGCGCTTCTTAAGGGAAAGTGCGGACGCTGCTCTTTCAAAGAGATGTGCGGCGGTTCCCGCGCCCGCGCTTACGCCCTCACCGGGGATTATCTGGCCGAGGAGCCCTGTTGTTCTTATGAACCCCCGCGCGGGGATGGAGGGGCGGAATGATGGGGGACGGTTTTTTGGACCAGGGATTGATGGCGGCGTTTTTTCTTTATGTGTTGAGTTTCCTGGGTTCGGTTTCTTCGGTGCGGGCCGAAACCCGTTACGCGGTCCGGGTATCCCGGGCGCTCTTTCTGGCCGGCACCTTTCTGGTTTTGATGCTGGGTGTGCGGGGACTCGCTTTTCGCGGCCAGGCGCCGGTGTCGTGGGGGCTGGAAACGGTTTTTGGGTGTCTGGTGGCGGCAGGGTTTGTTTCCCTCGTTCTTCGCCGGGGGCAAAAGGGCGGGGCCCAAAGCCTCGTCATGCCGGGAGCGGGCCTCTTTTTGTGCTTCGCAGCCATTTTGATCCGGGCCTTTTCTTACGGGTCCTCCGGGGGTGATCCGAATGCCGTGCGGTCGGCAGTTCTTTTTCATGTCTATTTCTTTGTGATTGCTTTGGCGGCTTTGTCCGTATCCTTTTTCTTTTCGGCGCTTTTTTTGTATCAGGATGCACTGATCCGCAGGAAGCGGTTTCCTTCATGGATGAAGTTCTTTCCTCCGCTTGAGCTGACGAGCCGGATTAATTTTTCGAGTCTGACTACAGGAACGGCGGGGCTTCTGGCGGGAACCGTGATCGGGGTTGTCGATATCGGCGGACAGACTTCGCGCTGGACGCTTCTCAAAGACCCGATGGTGCTGGTGTCCCTCACGGTTCTCGTGGCGCTTCGCGTTTCGCGCGTCAGGCGCGAACGTTTGTGCGCCCTCTTGTCTCTGACTGCTTACGCGGCGACCCTCATCGCCCTCGTTCTGAGCGGAAGCATGGGGGGAGGCGTGCATTGAGCGTGGCGGTTCTCGGCCTCAGCCATCACACTTCATCCGTCGAGGTTCTGGAGAAGTTTGCCTTCCGGGATGAACGCCTCGAGCGTCTGGAAGAGCGGCTGCGTGCTGTCGGGGGATTGCGGGAGCACGTGGTGCTTTCCACCTGCAACCGCTCGGAGATTTATGCGCATGTCGGGGACGCGGATACCTTCAGGCGGGAGGTGACCGCTATTCTGGCCGATCTCTCAGGAGTGGACCGCCTGAGGTGCGACAGCCATTTGTACCTCAAGAAGGACGCGGAGGCCGTGCGGCATCTCTTCCGTGTTGCCGCGGGCATGGATTCCATGGCGCTGGGGGAGACCGAAATCCTCGGGCAAGTCAAGGCATCCTATCTTCGCTCCCATGAGGCCGGCCGCACAGGCGCTCGGCTCAACAAACTTTTTCAGAAGGCGCTGCATATCGGCAAGAACGTCCGCACACACACGGCACTGGGGAGGGGCAAGGTCAGCGTCGCCTCCATCGCGGTGGACATGGCGCGCAGGATTTTTATGGATTTGTCGTTAAGAACCGTGGTGCTTCTTGGGGCCGGCGAGATGGGGGCACAGGCGCTGGAATCCCTCGGGTCCAAAGGTGCGGGGAGATTGCTTGTCCTGAATCGTCATCCGGACCGCGCGCGTGAGCTGGCCTCACGCTTCGGTGGGGAGTCGATGGATTTCGCGCGGATGGATGAAGCTGCGCGTGAGGCGGATATCCTGATCGCGTCGACGGCCGTGGAGGACGCAATCATCGACCGGTCCAGAGCGAAGGACTGGATGGAAAAGCGCCGCAAAGGATCGCTTCTTCTTCTGGATCTGGGCATTCCCCGCAACATCGAGGCGGAGGTCGCGGAACTCGACGGAGTCTATCTCTTCAATCTCGATGATTTGAAAGAAATCTCCGAGGAGAATCTTCGCGAGAGACAGAAGGCGATCGCAGACTGCGACGTCCTCATCGACCGGGCCGTCGCGGTCTTCGTTCCGATGCGCGCGTGAACTCTTCCGCGGGACTCAGGCCGAGACCGATACCGCGAAGAGCATATTGCGGATCACGTTGACCATCCGGCCCACGTCAACACGAACGAGAAGTTGAAGCGCTTCCCGCGGCGTCCAGTCCTTGTCCTCGTTGACCTTCGCGTAGAGATCCGCCTTCGTCAGATGTCCGCTTGAACGGCGATTGATCGCCTTGAACACCTTGTCGCTGATGTTTTCCGGATTGGACGCTTCGAACGCTTCCGGTGTGCCTTCGCCGTTGGTGACGCTCGCGACGTAGGCGTGCGCGAAACCGATAGCCCTGAGAAAGTCGGGAATATCCTTCGGGTTGGCCGCCCGGATGGCAAAGTCCGCGGCGCTCTCCATCTTGGAGCCCATGCCCTGGACGTAGATATTGACCGCCATCTCATTGCGCGAAGGCAGTTCACCGTACACGTAACCCAGGGCAAGAAAAGCATCCAGCGCGGCATCGATTTGTCCGTTCTTCAGGGCGCGCAGCTTTTGGACCTGTTTCGGATTCAGATGAAAGAAGCCAAGGGCCCCCCAGGGCTGTTGCCGGGATTGCCGGGCGTCCGCGAGACGAAGCTCCAGCTGCATGCTGGCGATCTCCGAATCCTCAATCGCGAGGATGTCTTCAAGAGGGACGATGTAATGGGCCTCGACGGCGTGAATTCCCTGATTGACCTCATTCACATCCTTCAGCGAATCGCTTCTCGCGGCCAACGCTTCGATCATCACGTCGGCGGGAGTTTGGGCGCCGTCTTCTTTGGAGGCGATGCGCAAGTCCAGCGCATCGGCGGCGTTGAACCTCCCCATTTCCTTTCCGGCGATGGCCAACACCAGGTCCCGGCCGTCTTTGCGGGCTTCGACGACGGACAGGGAGACCCGGTCGTCCCCGACTTCCCAGGCGCAGGCGAATTGCCTGGTTTGATTCAAGGCGATGGGGTTTTCGTAGATCGTCGCGGCGGCGAGTTGCATCAAAAACGGCTTCTGTTCGGGTGAGGGGAGGACGGAATCGAGACCGGCTTGTGTGATTTCCTCAAATATCGGAAGGTCCGATATCGGAGCTGAGGGCAGCCTCGAAGCGGCGGTGTCTGCGGCTGTCGCGGACGGGGCGGACACGCGAGAGCCTGCAGCGCCGGCCTCGACCTGCCGGATGGCATCCTCGGCGATTTGCAGGGCCTCCTTGTCGGCGGCAAGCATGTGCGTTGTCAGCTCAGCGTCCGTTGCGGACGCCCCCGCTTTGGTTTGCACATAAAAGCGGATTTTGGGCTCGGTGCCTGAGGGGCGGATGGTCAGATAGCTCATTCCTCCCTCGAGATAAAACCGGATGCCTTCTTCCGGAAACCAGCTTTGCAGGTCCCGCAGTTGCGTTCCCAGGGCAAGGTAATCCTCAAGATCAGCGAACGCCTCGACCGGGAAATTGGCCGCATCCGCGTATTTTTGCTGTTCCGGGATAAAGATGGTGACGTTTTCGACATCTGTGTCGTTAAAACGAATCTTCTCACCTCGTTTGCACCGTTGAACCATTTCCAGAACAGAGCGCAACGCGCTGATCTTGGCCGCGTTTCCGGCTTCGCCTGTTTCGAATTTTTTGCTCTGGTTTGTGGTGGCGAAATACCCGATGTCGGGATTCATGTACACGTGTTTGCGCAGGTATCCGTTGAGGTCAAGTCCCTCCACCTCCCGGGCATACGCGAGAACTTCCAGCGTCAGAGCGGCCGCCATCAGGCCGTCCTTTTCGAGCGTGTGGCCGCCTGTGCCCAGACGGTCACAGGGGGCGTCCGCGGCCAGAGGTTCCAGGCTTTCCCAGTAACGGTCATGGTTTTCTTTGCCGCGGAGCGCGAGAAAACGTTCCTCCATGACGTAGCCCGCCGGGGTAAGGCGCAGAACACCATGCTCGGCCAGGTACTCAAGCGTCGCCTTGATTTCTCCCGCCTCATAACCAAAAAGTGAATTCTGTTTGAGCGACATCAGGGGGTCTTGCTGGGACGGGACAATGCGGCCGTTATCGGTATTGAGTTTGTAATCGTTGTGGATCTGGAACATTCTCAGGATGGCGTAGAATGCCGTCGGACCGCCTCCGATGCTGAATCCGCCGCTTTCTTCACAGCCGCCGAGGTTGATTTTGCCCAGGCGCCAGCCCTTCTTAACCTCTTCGGCAACCAAGGAGAACCCGACATAGGGCTCGATCGTTTCGAGTTCCATGCTCGTGTTGCGGTTGCGGACATATTGCTCCAATGACGCCAGCGCATCGGTCGTGACGTGTGTTTTGATGAGGGTGTACTGCAGACCGGCGGGCACATCACCGCTCTTGAGCCGATCGATCAAACGGTCAATTCGGTATTTCATGATCACGGTCCAGTTGTCGTTCGCGGACAGGAGGCGCAAGCCGCCGTACCCGGGAGGGGCGGTGACGTTCGCATTCGGCGCGTGGAAGACGAGTTGAGTTTCGCGTTCCTTTTGGGTCGGCGGCAGGTGTTCGGGGCTGATGGGCGTGCCTATCCCGAGGCGGTCCGCGTCCGGATCTGTGCCCATGGTAACGTCAATGTCCAAAGCCTCGGTGTCGTCCATTCCCGCGCTTCTGGTCTGCCGGAGGTATTGATCGATGGTGACTTCCCACGGTCTGGCGTTGCCGGCGGAATTGCCCGGATCCGGAATAAGAGAATCCTTCCGGCCCTCCGCGTCCTTATGGGTCGAAAACAGCGTGAACATGCTGTCGGGCTCACTGAATGCCGAAACCACACGGACGCGCTGAGCGGGGACTCCCAGTCGCTGCATCACACGCATGAAGGCCTCCCGGCCGCAACCATAGAAAGGGGAATACAAGATGCCGATCTTGGCGGCGACTCTGCGGACCATGGCCAGGTCCATCACATGGCTGACAACGTGCCGGGCGTGGTTATTGTGGATATCCACGTGCTTGCGGCCCTGACCGGGCGCGCCGGAAATGTCGTGGCTTTCGAGCACGACGACCCGCTGGGGATTGGCTTCGGAGAATTTCTCAACCAAAGGACCCAATCCATCCGGTCCGGTCTGTTGCGGCGTTTCACCCGCCGCGGCCGGAGGGGGCAACTCCGCAGAGGCCGCGAGCACATCCGCGATATCGGCAAAGGTCACAGCCGGAATCTTGCGCCCGTTCTCTTCGCCCCCGTAAATGTAGCGTTCGACACTGGTTCTTGTGGAAGGATCGAGCTGCGCGCCGTCAAATGTCGAAACCTTGTATCCGTTGAATTTTTCGGGGTTATGGGACGCGCTGATCAAAATGCCGAGATCCTGCTTGAGGCGGGCGGTCGCGTAGGACATCTCCGGCATGGGAGAACTGGTGTTGAACATGCTGACATCGAAGTCGTTTTTAAGAAAAATGGCCGCCACATAGTCTGCGAAACCGTAGCCGAACGTGCGCGTATCCCAGGTCACCGTAACCTGGGGGCGCCGGTCTTTGATGGCCGCCTGATAGCGCCGCGCCGCGCCCGTCGTCAGAAGAGCGAGCGTCACGTTGTTGACGGTATTGGGCCCTTTAAGGATCTCGGCCCGGAAACCTTTGTCTCTCAATTCCGCCAATTCTTCGGGGGTGTATGCCGCCGGCGCCCGGGGTCCGGCCGTGCCAAAAGCCACCTTTTGGCTGTGCGCATCCAGGATGTGCCGCCAACGCCTTTGGGCAACGGCCTTGAGGATTCCGCGTTTGGTGTACACGTCAATGTGCGGACTCGATAGCCAGCGCACCACGCTTTGGACGGTTTCGGTGATGACCTTCTCAGAAATACCGGAGCCTTTGCTGTTTTCGATATCCACGTAAGCCTGCACGCCTTGCCGGACCGCCGTGGCGATGTCGACCATGCCGTCAAGGACAATCTGATCAAGCTGCTCTTTGGACTTCCCGGCGTCGGCCTCTGCCAAAAAATACTCGCCTGAGAGCCGCGACGCGGCGATCTGCTGTGTCGGGATGCGTCCGAGCGCTTCTTGCGTGAGGGAATACGGGGCGTTCTTGATTTGAGACACGAAATCGCGAACAAAGATGAGAAGTTCGGGCTCCTGCTGAGCGGGGTCGATGAGCCGGCCGGTTTGGAGCTGGCGGGCCATCATCGCGTCTGCGGCTTCATCTATATGTTTGGGGGTCTTCCGGGCAAGCTGTGGCGCCGCTTCATCGCGCCCGGATTGGCTGAGAAGAATGCGTTCGTATCTTGCATGATCGGTCTCATGGGTGACGCGGGGCATCACCGAGGTGTAGGAAATTCCGAGGGATTTGAGCAGCGTCATGAGGTTGGGCGTATGGTAGCCGCCCGTGACGAGAACCGATTGGGTTTCGTTCTCTTCGCGCATCTTACGGAGCATTGCTTCGAGAAACGCCTGGTCCCTTTGGAGTGTCAAATCATAGAAAGTCAGGGCGTCTCTCAAGGCCTCCTCGTATCCAGGCTCAAGAAACAACGCCTGGGCATGATGTTTGCCCAGCTCACCGATCTTGCGGTTCAAGAAACCGGTGATGGCCTTCAAATTGAAATCGAGCGTTCTTTGCCGGATCCGGGAGAGCTCTTCCGGCGTGAGCTTCTGCTCAAAAAGATGGGTCAGCGATTCCACGGATCGCGAATACGTGATGAGGAGTTCTTCGTCACGGGTCCGGGACAAGGCCCGAAAAACCGCTTCTTCCAGCCTCGCCTGTTCATCAAGGAGAGCTCCGGCGTCAATTCCGGCGGCTTCGGCGGAGGCTTCCGCGGGTTCAAGTGTTTTGAGTTTATTCAGAGACTCAAGTTGAGGATAGTTGTTAAGAGAGATGTTGACGCTTGCAGCGGCGGCACTCAGGGCATCGAGGTATTCGACGGGACCGGCGGTTTCTTTGTGGTGCCGCTCGCGGACTCCCTCGAGTGAGGCGAGTTCCGGATTCAGAAGATCGGCCTTAAGGACGCCCAGTGCGGAGCGGATTTCTGATAGCCAGGTCAGAACCGCTTCTCTGCGGGGCCAGAGTTCCTGGAAAGTCTCGAGGGAGGCTTCATAAAGGTTCTGGTC
>JADGBA010000049.1:0-3486 GCA_015231685.1 Candidatus Omnitrophota bacterium
ATAAAACCCTCCTTGAGCCCAAAAACTTCCGGTACCCTTGAGCGGTCGACGCGGACAGATACGCCTTCAGACGCCGTTTCAAGACATCGCGATTTGATCGGCTCATAGGACAAAGCGGCAGTCGTATTTCGCCGGTATCCATGCGGAGCATCTGCATCGCGGCTTTTACGGGTATAGGATTGGTCTCCAGAAACAGGGCCTTCACAAGCGGGAAAAGCTGCCGGTGAATCTTACGGGCCTCAGAAAGGTCATCCTCCTCGAAGAGACGAATCATGAGCGCGACGTCCTCCGGCACCAGATTGGCCACAACTGAAATCACGCCGCGCGCGCCCAGCGCCAGAAGCGGCAGCGTCAACGAATCATCGCCGCTCAAAACAGTCAAATCCGTACGCGTTAGAATCTCCGAAGCCACGTCCATGCTTCCCGTTGCTTCCTTGATGGCCACAATTTCTTCAATACGCGCCAGCTTCGCAATGGAATCCCCCAAAAGCGCCACTCCGGAACGGCCCGGAATGTTATAGAGCACCACAGGCAACGAGCCTTTGACTGCAATTGCGGTGAAATGGCGGATGAGCCCTTCCTGAGTAGGTTTGTTGTAATACGGCACCACGCTCAAACACGCATCCGCGCCGGCCTTTTTGGCAAACCGCGTGAGGGTCACCGCTTCATCGGTGCAGTTGGATCCGGTGCCGGCAATCACCAGCAACCTCCCGTCGGCCGCCTCCACTGTGGCGCGGATCACATCCTGATGCTCCTTGTGGGACAGAGTCGGAGACTCGCCGGTGGTCCCGCAGGGCACAACGGCGCTGGTGCCATTCTTGGCATGAAAATCCACCAATCGCGCAAGGGCGTTCAAATCCACTTTTTGGTTCTTAAAAGGCGTCACGAGCGCCACCATGGAACCGCGTAATTCCTTCATCGTCTTACTCCTTATTTGGACCCGCCCGAAGAGAGCGGCGGCTGCACTTCCGCCGGCCCCAACACACGGACCTCCCCTTCAAGAAAAACCCGCCGAAATCCGTCATCGGCTGACTCAAAATGTATCCGGAGACGTTCGCCGGATGACACGTTAACCTCCACCGGTGAAGACAGGCGGTAGCGTTCGGCGGCCACAAGGGCACACGCCGTGGATCCGGTGCCGCAGGAAACCGTTTCGCTCTCCACACCGCGCTCATACACACGCACCGATATACGGTTCCCATCCTCCTTTTGAAAAAAGGAAGCGTTCGTACCTTCAGGCAGAAACCTCTCGTCCCGCCGGACTCCCCGCCCCACCCCGACAACATCCAAATGCGATAGATCGCCGACTTCCGTCACCACGTGGGGGACTCCGGTATTCAGAAAAATTGGCACCTCCGCCTGCCCCGGAACTTGATACCCCGTCAGCGGGCGGATATCCCGGGGCGGAGTCAAGAGCACCTTCACCGTCACCCCTTCCACGCGAGCCTCCAGCACCCCGGCGAGAGTTTCCATGGTGATCGAATGTCCGAGCGCAAGCGAGTTGGCCGCATAATGCGCGGCGCAGCGTGAACCGTTGCCGCACATCGAGGCTTCACTGCCATCAGGGTTAAAAATTCTCATCCGGATATCCGCTTTGGAAGATTTTTCCATCAACAGAAGTCCGTCCACCGAATATTGCGAGCACACGCGTTGTGCCGTTTCGGCCCACTCCCCGCCATTCACGGCCCGGACATCCACGATGACAAACGTGTTCCCGGTACCCGAATACCTCATGGGCCGGAGAAAATCAGACATCGAGAATTTCCTCCCCTCGAATCAGATCCTCCGGCGTCTCCCGGCGGCGCGCGACCCAGAAACGCTGCCCGCGAACCACCACTTCAGGGATCCTTGGCCGCGAATTATAATTAGAGGCCATGGTGAAGCCGTAGGCCCCGCACGACATCACCGCGAGAAACTCCCCGGACCGCATCCGTACGAGCTTACGGTCTTTGGCCAAAAAATCCCCGCTCTCGCAAATCGGACCCACCACATCCACATGAGTAGCCGCCGGCCCCGAGCTCCCCCGCTGCCGCACCGGAAGAATTTCATGATGTGCTCCGTAAATGGAGGGCCGCGCCAGATCATTCATGCCCGCGTCAACAATGCAAAAGGTCTTGTGCCGCGCTTCTTTCCAATAAAGAACCTCGGTGACCAGAATTCCCGAATTGCCCGAAATAAAACGACCCGGCTCCAGAATCACCTTGAGCTTCATCTTCTGGAGAAGCGGCCTCACTGCCGCCGCAAAGGCGTGTGCGGTTTGGGGCTTCTCCTTGGAGTAGACGATCCCGAGGCCTCCGCCGATATTGAAGTATTCCAAAAACATCCCCGCCCGTCTGAGGCGCGTAACGAACTCCGAAATCTTGCGGATGGTTTGAACGAACGGGCGCGCCTCGGTGATCTGGGAACCGATATGGGTGTGCACGCCGATGAACTTCAAAAAAGGATATCGGTAGGACTCCACAAACATACGAAACGCGTCATCCATGGAAATGCCGAATTTGTTTTCTTTGGTGCCGGTTGTGATGTAGTGATGTGTGCTGGCCTTGACGTCCGGATTCACCCGTAAAGCCACCGGCTGGACCTTGCCCAAATGGCAGGCCACCCGGTTGATCGCCTCAAGCTCTTCCTCGGATTCAACATTGAACATCAGAATGCCGGCGCTCGATGCCGCACGGATTTCCGCCTCGGTTTTGCCCACGGATGAATACACGATCGTCTCGGGAGACGCGCCGACCTTAAGCCCCTTGTACAGCTCCCCCCCGGACACAATATCCAATCCGGCTCCCATGCGGACCAACTGGCGCATCAGCGTCAGATTCGAATTGGATTTGACGGAGTAACAAATCTGGCAATCGATCCCTTTGAAGGCATCCCGGAGACGCCGGTAATGCTCACGGACGGATTCGAGGCTGTAACAATAGAAAGGGGTGCCTACCTTTTGCGCGATACGCTCCAAACCAACACCTTCGCAATGCAGGCCGCCTTTTTTGTATTTAAAACGATGCACGGAGCTTTGCCTCCCAATATCGAATCTGACGTCCTACAGACTCAACGCCCGTTCCGCCGCCGGTTTTTTTTCTTCGGATAGAGCCCATAGGGTCGCAACACCCGGAATATCCCGCAAGACTCATCCCCAGAAGGCGATGTTGTTCTTTATCCGTGACCTTTGCAAGAGGAATCCCCGCCTTTTCGCAGTACGCAATGAGCGCCCCCGTCCGCTTGTGCGCCTGCCGAAACGGCACCCCCTGAAGCACCAACGCCTCCGCGATATCGGTTGCGCAGAGCGCGTCATTTTGGAGTGTCCTGGCTGCACGGGTTTTGTTCACCCGCAACCCCTCAAACAAAGCCGCGAAGAGCGCCGTGCATTCCCCGACAATTTCGGTCGACTCAAACAGCGGCCGCTTATCCCATTGCAAATCCCGATTGTACGAGCCGGGCACGCCCTTCAGGAGCGTCAACAGCGCGGGGACATTACCCGCCAAAACC
>JADGBA010000049.1:3518-8457 GCA_015231685.1 Candidatus Omnitrophota bacterium
TTCAAGAAAATCCGCGTTCTTTTTTTGGGGCATCATGGAACTTCCCGTACAAAGGCTCTCCGGCAGGACATAAACCCCCGTTTCCTCAAGGTGTCCCCAAAGAAGATCCTCTGCGATTCGCGAAAAATCCGAAGCGAGAAGCGCCAGGGTGCATACCCATTCCGCGATAAAATCCCGGCTCCCCACCGCGTCCAGGCTGTTGGCGCTGACCCGCGAAAATCCCAGATTCTTTTGAACCCACGCACGATCCAACGGCAAACTCGAACCTGCCAGCGCACCCGATCCGAGGGTAAGCACATCCGCCCTCCGGGCGGCGTCAGAAATCCTCTCAGCTGACCGCGACAGCGCCTCGATGTAAGAAAGAAAAACATGCGCCAGGAGCACCGGCTGAGCCTTTTGCAGATGGGTCATTCCGGCAATGGCTGTAAGCCGGTGCTGCTTGGCCTGTTTGAGCAGGGCTCGACCCACCAGGGTCAAATCCGCCAGAACGCGTCCGGCGTGATCCTTGATGTACATCCGGCAGGCCTGATTCACCTGATCGTTGCGTGAACGACCGGCGTGAATCCGCTCCGCATCCGGACCAGCATGCTTCAGGAGCCGACTCTCGATCCAGCTGTGAATATCCTCATACGCGGTCCCCGCAAAAACGTGTGCCGAACGACCGAACTCCAACCGGACCGCCTGAAGTCCCTTAAGGATCTTTCGGGCCGCTTGCGGGCGCAGAATTCCCGTCCGGGCAAGCATCCGGCAGTGGGCCTCGCTCGCCCTCAGGTCATACAGCCCCAGCTTCCAGTCCTGAGGAAGGCTCGAACTGAACCGTTCAAATCGTTTGTCGGCGGGGACCGAAAAACGGCCTCCCCACAATTTTTTGGGCATCCGACCTCCTTGGCTCCTGTTCAGCGGTCCTTACGAAGCGCGAGCGCGGTCAACTCGATGAATCCTTTGGCCAGCGATTGGTCAAATTGGTCCTTCTCGGAATATGTCGCGAGATTTTCCCGGTAAAGGCTGTGGGGCGAACGCCTCGCACAGACCACCGCCTTGTAGGGGCACAGCTTCACCTTGACGGTTCCGCTCACCTTCTTCTGGCTTTCTTTCACAAAAGCATCCAGCGCCTTCTTGAGATCCGTGAACCAGTACCCTTCATAAATCATCTTGGCGTATCGAGGGACCAACTCTTCCTTATACTGGAACAGAAGCCGGTCCATGGTCAGGCTTTCAAGATCCTTGTGCGCGGCGATCAGAATCTCGGCTGCCGGCGCCTCATAAATTTCGCGGGACTTGATCCCGACCATTCGATTTTCAATCATGTCTGTCCGTCCGATTCCAAAGCGCGCGCCCTTGCGGTTAAGCGCTTCGATGAGCCGGACCGGGCTCATTTTTTTGCCGTTGATCGAGATCGGGATTCCCCGCTCAAATTCAATGGTCACAACTTCGGGTCTCGGCATACGGCTTTCGGCGCCACGCGTCCACTGGTAGGCGTCGGCCGGCGGGGCATTCCAGGGGTCTTCCAGCACCCCGCATTCAATACTGACGCCCCACACATTCTTATCGATGGAATAAGGACTCTTCTTGGTGACGTCGATAGGAATCTTCCGTTTCAAGGCGTAGCGGATCTCCTCTTCGCGGGATTTGAGTTCCCACTCCCGGACCGGGGCGAGGATTTCCAGATCCGGCGCGAGAATACGAACCCCCATCTCGATACGAACCTGGTCGTTTCCCTTACCGGTACAGCCGTGACCCACCGCAACCGCGTGCTCTTTGCGTGCGGCGCGGACCAGACCTTCCGCGATGAGCGGGCGGGACAAGGCGGTCGCGAGGGAATATCGGCCCTCATAAAGAGCATTCATCCGGAGAGACGGCCATACATAATCGCGCACAAAGGCTTCTTTTAAATCTTCCACAATAATCTTCACGGCCCCGGCCTTGCGGCCCCGGTCAATCGCGGGGCGCGGATCCACCGCCTGACCGACATCGGCCATATAGCACACCACGTCATACCCCCGGTCCTTCAACCACGGCACACACACGGAAGTGTCCAACCCACCGGAATAAGCGAGAACAATCTTCTTCTTCATCGGGTTTCCTCTTTGGCCGCTTCAACCGGCCGATCAAACTCAGTTATTTTTGTTAAGCAACAGGGTCAAGAGCGCCTTTTGAACCAACAAGCGGTTGGCGGCCTGCTCAAAAACAATCGAGTGCGGTCCCTCGATGACTTCATTCGTAATTTCTTCGCCGCGATGAGCCGGCAGACAATGCATGACGAGCGCATCCGGCAGCGCCTTGGACACGATCGTCTGATTGACCTGAAACGGCTGAAAATCCCTGACGCGCTGTTCACGCTGCCGCTCCTGCCCCATACTCACCCACACGTCCGTGTAGATCACGTGGGTATTCTTGAGTGACGCAAACGGATTGTTGGAGAGCGAGAGCTTCGCGCCGGAATCCTTGGCCAGCACTTTGATCTCCTTCAAGTCCTCTTCGCTGGGTTCGTAGCCCCGGGGTGTCACAATCGAAAGGCTCATGCCCGTGATGGCTGCGCCGTACATCAAAGACTTGAGAACGTTGTTGGAATCCCCAATGTAGGTCACCATGATGTCCTTGAGCTTTCCGTACTTCGCATAAATGGTGTACAAGTCCGAAAGGATCTGGCAGGGATGTTCCGAATCGGAGAGCCCGTTGATCACGGGAATCGTTGACACTTGGCCGAATTCCTCCAGCACCGCATGGTCAAACGTCCGGATCACCACTCCGTCAAAATAACCCGAGAGCGTCCGCGCGACATCTTTGATCGGCTCGCGCTGCCCCATCAGGATGTCCTTGTCCCCAAGATACACTGCCTGACCGCCGGCCTGGGCCATTGCCACCTCAAAGGAAACCCTTGTGCGGGTGGACGGCTTCTGAAACAAAAGACCGATGGTCTTTCCTTCCAAAGAGTGCATGAACTTTTTGGGTGATTTGCGGATCTGATCCGCCAGCGCAAACAAGGCCTCAATATCCTTGAGGCCGATGGCTTTCATCGTCAGCAAATCCTTCGTGGCAAACGGAACAAATTTTTTTGAGCCGGAAGAAGCCTTCTTCTTGCCCTTGGACGCGATCGTTTTGGATTTTGTGTTCTTGGCGCTCATAACATCTCCTTTATGATGATTTCATTTGATTCAAAGCCGCATCCAAGGCATCAACCGCCCTGCGGATCTCGGTTTCACTCACCAGAAGTGAGGGCGAAAGACGCACCACGCGCTCCTGTGTGACATTCACCAGAACCCCGTTTTTGAGGCAATGGTCAAAAATCGGTTTGGCGTCCCGGTCCAACTCGAAGCCCGCCATGAGTCCGCGCCCGCGAACCTCACGAATCATCGGGTGAGCCTTCTGGAGGCGCCGAAGCTCGGCAAACAGCTTCGCGCCCTGGCGCCGGACGTGTGCAAGGACCTTATCCTTCTTCAGGGTTTCGAATACCGCCATCGCAGCCGCGCAGGCGATGGGGCTTCCCCCAAAAGTGCTGGCATGGGTGCCCGGGCCGAGCACATCCGCCACGCGTTTTGAGGCCACCATGGCTCCGATCGGAAAACCGCTGCCGAGGCCCTTAGCCAGGAGCATGACATCCGGCGTGATCCCGTAGTGCTGAAACCCGAACATCTTTCCGGTCCGGCCAACACCCGTCTGGACCTCGTCCACCATCAAAAGCATATCGTGTTCATTGCAGTATCGTCGGAGTTTTTTGACGTAATCCACTTCGGCGGCATTGATGCCCCCCTCCCCTTGAATCAACTCCAAAAGCACCGCCACCGTCCGCGGCCCCGCAGCCTTTTGGAAGGTCGCGTAATCATTTAAGGGAATCATCTTGAACCCGCCGAGCACCGGGCGGATTTTTTTATGAAATTTCATTTGTCCGGTTGCGGACAGCGCCCCCATGGTCCGGCCGTGGAAGGACCGCTGCATGGTGATGATTTCGTTCCGGCGGGGATTCCCGTAGGCACGCGCCAACTTGATCGCCCCCTCAATCGCCTCCGCCCCCGAATTACAGAAAAACACCTTTCCTTCAAATGAATTTTGAACCAGGGTCCGCGCCAGGGACGCATGCCCCTCATGATAATAATTGTTGGGAATATGAATCAGGCGTGCCGCCTGCCGCGCGATCGCCTTGGCCACCCTCGGATGCGCGTGGCCAAGACTCGAAACCGCCCAACCCGAAAAGAAGTCCAGATACTTGCGGCCCGTATCGTCCCAAAGCCAGGATCCACGCCCGCGGGTGAATACCACCGGCAGCTTGCGGTAACAGGGAATCACGTATCGTTCATAATCGTTAATGACACGATTCATCCCTGTCCTCCGACTGTCCCAAGAATACTCTTTTTGACAATTTCGCTTCCGATACCGTGATCCGTGAAGATTTCCAAAAGAAGCGCATGCGGGGTTTTCCCGTTGATGATGTGTGCCTTTTTGACCCCCCGGTCCAGGGCTTTGAGACAGGCCCTCACCTTGGGAATCATTCCTCCCGTAATGACTCCAGACGTGATGTATTCCTCGACCTGGGCGGCGCCCATGTGGGCGATCAGCGTCGACGGGTCCTTCGGGTTCATGAGAATCCCGTCCGTATCCGTCAGAAGCACGAATTTCAGCGCCTTTAAGGCTCGGGCGATTTCTGCAGCCGCGGTATCCGCATTGATGTTATACGCATAGCCGTCCTTGCCGATGCCGATCGGAGAAATCACGGGAATAATGTCGCTCGTAGCCATCTTCCCAATGATCTCGGAATTCACGCGCTTAGCCGCTCCGACAAAACCGATGTCCACACCGTTGATTTCGGGATGCTTCGCGGCGACAATCAAAGGCTCGTCTTTGCCCGAGAGCGATATCGCGCTCGCACCAAGCGTCATGATTTCCTGGACAATTTCCCTGTTCACTTCCGTCAGCGCTTCTTCAACAATCGTCATCGTTTCAT
>JADGBA010000050.1:0-3933 GCA_015231685.1 Candidatus Omnitrophota bacterium
GAATAGGTGTTGTCGATGCTGAGCATGGCTGCGCGGTGAGCTGCGGTTTTGAATCCCCCGGAGGGTCGGCCTCCGATCCGCCGCGTGGGAGAATCCGGACTTACCCACTCCGGATGCGCCGTTTCAACCTCGCGCACTTCGGCCAAAAGCCGGTCGTATTCCTCATCCGTAATCCGGGGCCTGCTTTCTTCATAATACCGGCGATTGTGCTCTTCGATTTCCCGGATCCGGCCGAGGTATTCTTTTTTGTTCATGGTCCCAGATGAAATTCAATTCGAAAATCGTCAAATTCGCCCCGGTAAGGCTCGTCCGTAATTTTGACCGATTTGATGTGGCGGGAAACCGAACTGGCCTGAATAGCTCCAAGCAGCTTCTCAACCGCGGTTGCGGGACCTTCCGCCAGCAGCTCAACAGTTTGATTCGGAAGATTACGCACCCAACCGTTCACCCCCACATCCAGAGCCACACGTTCCGCGGTGAATCGGAAGCCAACCCCCTGCACCCGGCCGGAATAGATCACCCGAATCCGACGAACTTTCGATAAGTCTCCGGCGCTCACAACGTCTTCCTCCGTACGATTTTTTGAAAATCCTTTTTCACCAAAGCGGGCACCTGCCCCACCAGAAAAGACCCGTTGAGCAACACATCCTTGTTGTACTTAAGCCGGGGCCAAACCGGAGCCCCCGCCTCGGTGGCCACGCAATCACCGGCGGCCACGTCCCATTCGTGTGTGGGGCCGAATCGGGGATAAAGGTGTGCCCGGCCTTCTGCCAGAAGACAGAATTTAAGAGAACTCCCGGCTGAGATGGGTCGCGAGCGACCGAGTGTCTTCAAAAACAGCTGTTCCTTCTCCGAGCGGTGCGAACGGCTCAGAACCAAACGGAATGCCTCGCCGGCCCGTCGCTTGCGGTATCGAATCCGGCGTATGAGTCCTGCGCCGGTTTGTCGAAACGCGCCGCGTCCTTTAAGCGCGAAATACATCCTTTTCAAGGCCGGTGCGTACACCACACCGAGAGCCGGCCGGCCGCGGCGAATGAGCGCAATATTCACGGTGAATTCACCGTTCATTTTGATGAATTCTTTGGTGCCATCCAGCGGATCCACAAGCCAGAAGTCGTACCACGACTTCCGACGTTCATACCGCGGAATGCCTGCCTCTTCCGTGATAACGCGGGAAGGGCCGCCAAGACGCTTCAACCCGTCAAGACTCACCTTGTTGGCGGCCAAATCCGCGGCTGTCAGCGGCGATTGATCGCTCTTGGTTCGCAGTGACCGCGGGCGGTGGTAATGCCTCATCACGGCCGCGCCCGCCTTTGCGGCAATCGCCCGAGCCCCCTCCAGAAGACGATCTTCTTCCCGTTTCATTCAAATCCTCAAAACAGCGTATAGATAAAAGGTGAGAACGCCGACCCGCCCGCGAAGACAATAAGCGCTCCCAATAAGAGAAGAAAGAGGACAATCGGTGTAAGCCACCATTTTTTCCGGATCTTCAAAAACCCCCAGAATTCCCTCAGAATCGACAACTTAGACATCCCCGGCCCTCCGTTTGTGCTCCAGGTTCAATATTGCTTTTCGCAAAGCGCGCGCGCGTCCCGCTTCGCGTCCACTTCCACCCAATAGGTCTCCGCATCGGGGGCCATCCGGGTGTCCAAAAACTGTTTCTTTCTTGATTTCAAAAACAGGGCAATCGGCGTCAATACCCCAAAAAAAAGAACCGACAAAAGCACTCTGCCCATCACCCAACCCATCGCAAGCGCCAGGGACATCCAGACCTTGTTGGGAAGCTTCAACCATACCGGCCGGATGAATCCCAGAGCCACCAGCGCGGCTCCCGAATAAGCAAAAGGCAAAAACGGCACGCCTTTGATCCGCCACAGCACGCCGCCGAACAGGATCAGCACCGATCCCACCACAAGCCCGAATTCCCGAAGCTTCCTGGGCGTTTCCTCGATTTGTCGAATCTCTTTCAGCAATCCTTCGCTCATCACGGATCCTTTTCTAGTCGAGCTTGAATTCTTTCATCCATCCGGAATCGTCCGGTACAGGCGGCTGGACGCTTTTATCGAGAATGCAATTCCCGAGAATCAGCGCGTCCATACCGGTCCTCATAAAGCAGCGGTAGGCGTCCCGGGGGCTTTCCACAATCGGCTCGCCACGGACATTAAACGACGGGTTGATCACGACGCCGGAACCTGTGGCCCGCTCAACGGCTTTCAGTAAACCGTAATAACGCGGTTGCACATCGCGGTCCACCGTCTGAACTCGCGCGGAATAGTCCACGTGTGTGACCGCCGGAATCGCGGAACGCGCCACTTTGAGCTTATCAATTCCAAAGAGGCTTTCTTCTTCGCTCGTCATCTCGCGGCGTGCGGAGGCTTTGACGGGAGCCACCAACAACATATACGGACTCTCCCGGTCGAGTTCAAAATACTCAGAGACTTTCTCCAGCTTCACAGACGGAGCAAAAGGCCTGAAGGATTCGCGGAACTTGATCTTGAGATTCATCACCTCCTGCAGGCGGGGCGACCGGGCGTCCCCCAGGATAGAGCGGGATCCCAGGGCCCGGGGACCAAATTCCATCCTTCCCTGAAACCATCCCACCACCTTTTCCGCCTTGATAAGGTCGGCCGTTTTTTTTAGAAGTGTTTTTTCGTCGCAAACCTCGTACGGGGCGCCGGCTTCATCCAAAAATCGGCGGATCTCCTCATCGTTGTATGCGGTGCCGAGAAGCGACCCTTTTTGAAGGTCTCCCTTCTTCGGGGTCTGGCGTGGCTTGTTGAGGTACCGGTGCCATGCATACAATGCCGCGCCGAGAGATCCCCCGGCATCGCCGGCGGCCGGCTGAATCCAAAGCCGGTCGAAGGGCCCCTCCCTGAGAATGCGGCCGTTGGCCACGCAGTTCAAGGCGACACCACCGGCCAGACACAGATTCTTTTCTCCGGTCCGCTGATGCACGGTCCGCGCAATCCTCAGCATGGCCTCCTCGAGGACATCCTGCACGGAACGCGCCAGATCCATTTCTCTTTGAGTGACCCGGCTTTCCGGCTGACGGGGTGGCCCCCCGAACAAATCATGAAATTTTCGGTTCGTCATCCTCAAACCCGCACAATAATCAAAATAACGCATATTGAGCCGGAAGGAACCGTCGTCCTTAAGGTCAATCAGATGATCCAGGATCTTTTGGGCAAAGACCGGCCGGCCGTAGGGAGCCAGCCCCATCACCTTGTATTCACCCGAATTCACCTTAAATCCGGTGTAATAGGTGAATGCGGAATACAAAAGGCCCAGGGAATGCGGAAAATTAATTTCGGCAAGAATATCCAGCGTGTTGCCCCGCCCGGAGCCAAAGCTCGTTGTGGCCCACTCTCCCACGCATGAGACTGATGGTGGGACGGAAAAAGAATGGGCGCTTTGGAACCGCATTGATTGGCGATCAGCTCTTTGATCCAGATCTTCTCCTTGATCCAGACGGGCATCGCCTGAATGAACGCCGCGATTCCGCGCGGAGCCGCATCGAGATGCGTCTCCAGAATACGCTCGAACTTGAGGAAGGGTTTGTCATAGAAGGCGATATACGCCAGATGAGCGCCTGTGATTCCGGCGTGATCGAGGCAAAATTTGACCGCATTCGCAGGGAAGCCCCAATCATGCTTGATTCGGGTAAAACGCTCTTCCTGGGCGGCGGCAATAACCTCGCCGTCCCGTATGAGGCAGGCGGCCGAATCATGATAGAATGCCGAAATCCCTAAGATATACATAAGTGACGGACGAGCATCCGGAAAATTGGTCGGAATGCAGGGATTTGAACCCTGAACCTCTCGCACCCGAAGCGAGCGCTCTAGCCAAGTTGAGCCACATTCCGATAGTGTTAACAACAGCCGCGCCCGAGCGCGGCACGCGCCGCCCCTCTGCCCCTCAAAACCTCGTCAAGCA
>JADGBA010000050.1:4016-8366 GCA_015231685.1 Candidatus Omnitrophota bacterium
CGATCTTTACAATGCATCTTATCGGAGGATTCGGATTCGGCGTTGGAGGAAGCCGGATTCCAAATCTGCCAGGCGACACCTACGGGTCGACTGTCCACAATCCATTTGAGACCCGACAGAAGTGCGATCACCAAAAACTGCTTATAATACGAACTCGCGCAAAACGACAGACCGATCGCCGCCACTGATGCAACCAGCCAAATCCTGCCGCGCCCCCACCAACGCGCCCGACCGGCAAAAAGAGTCCCTCCCGCTTCCCGCCTCAGACGCAGGCGCCATGCCCGGGGTATTTTCTCTCCGCATTCCGGAACGCGCTTCCACTCCATCAACGATTTCATTACCTCGGTACAGAACGAACATTCCACAAGGTGCTCCGTCGCCGCCTGACGCTCCTTTTCCGAAAGATCCCCGTCCGACCAACGGGCCCAGAAATCAAACGATGGGCATTCGCGCCGGAATTCCTGAATCTCAAAACCCGTTCTATTCATCATTGTCCTCCGCGGGGCCCGGACCCTGTGAAACCCGGCGGATCATCTTTTCCCGGATTCTTCGGATATGGGTGCGGACCGTGGCTTCAGGTATTTGAAGCAGTGTTCCGACATCCGAGGGTTTCATTCCGTGAAACAGTGTGCAACGAATGATAAACGATTCTTTGATCGGCAAAACTTCAAGGGCTTCGCGCAGCTTTTCCTTGCGCGCATTTATGAAATCTTCAGATTCGGCTCCCTGATCGATAATCAGGGGAGGCTCTCCGTGTTCCCCTTCCTCAAGGGCTTCAAACAGATCCGCATCCCGGCTTCGGCGGCGCAGCGCATCTATGGTGCGGGAGATACATAGCGCGGACAGAAAAGAACGAACAGCTTCCGGTTTTCTAAGGCGGGTCAGAAGCTTCTTTTCATAAAGCTCACGGAAAACCCCCTGAAAAATTTCTTCCGCCTCGTCCTCGCGGCCCGCAGCACCCCAACGTTTAAGCTCCCTTCTGACGATGAATGCCACCAAAGCACCGAACCTTCTGACGAATTCATCCCACGCGCCCGGCTGGGCGCTCACGCACCCTCCAATCAGAGCGGTCTCATTCCACCCCCGGGCTCCCATCGGGGCTCAGGTCCCCACCTTGATCGGCGAGAAAATCTTCCGCAGGGTAGCCACGGCCGAAAGGGCGGCGAGCCGGCTTGTTTTGGGGTTGGAGGGGTCCGGAAAATTGGACGAGCGCGCCGTCAGCGTCCCGAAGTCCCCGCGAACTGTGAGTTCATGCGTATTCTCTTTAAGCCCCGGGACAGCGACAATCTTGACGCGTGTCCGCGACGACCAGAGCCCCGCCATACTCACTGTGGCAGACACATTGATATTCTTCGGGAAGCGTTTCACCGCCTGCGCCGCGGATCCTTCGAAGACCACGGTTGGCTTCTTGATTGCGGCGGGCATAATCCCTTTGACACCCGACAAACTCAGCGGCGATTTTGAGGTCACGAGCGTCACCGCGCTTACTCTCCCCGCCATCGCAGAAGTCAGCCCGTCCAGACCCGCGATCGCGCCGGAAGGAACATAAAGATGGCCCCCGCGGGAGATCGCTAGACGCCGCAAGCGTCCGATATCCTTGAGGATACCCCCGCTGGACATCACCAGGACGTCTTTTCCTCTGGAAAGCGCGGCCCGTGCCACTTCGCCGGCCGCATGCGCGCCGGCCGCCTCTATCAAAAGATCACAAGCATCGGCGAGGGACTCCAGATCGAAGCGCCGACGGATCTTACAGCATCTCCGCTGGAAGGATTCGCGGTCCGAATCGATGTCCACAATGCCCCACAGGCGGGCGATGCCGGAGAAGTCCGAGCCGAGCCGTCGGGCAATCATAGATCCGATTGCCCCGGCACCGACAAGGCCGATTTTTTTCATTGGATGCGCAGGAAGTGATTGTCGCGATCGACAAACACAACTTTAGGCTTGAGCCCGCGTGCCTCTTTGTCTTCGAAGAAGGCGTATGACATGATGAGAATTTCGTCCCCGACCGAAGCCAGTCTGGCCGCGGCGCCGTTCATACCGATCGTTCCGGAGCCGGCCCCTCCTTCAATAACATAAGTTTCGAGCCGAACGCCGCTGCGCATATTGGCGATCTGCACCCTTTCGTGGGGGATGAGATCCGCCTTGTCCATCAGCTCCCGGTCAATCGTGATGGAGCCCTGGTATTCGACGTTGGCATGCGTCACTACGGCACGGTGAATTTTGGATTTACACATATGTCTGAGCATGGTTCCTCCGGATCCCGCGGGATCCACAAATCGGCGATGATTATACCAGAACGTTATCGATGAGTCGTGTCTCGCCCAAAAACACCGCGGCAGCCACAATCCGCCCCCCGCTGCCCCGGCGCGCCCGACGGCTGGGCTTCATCGTCAAGGCATCCGCAACCTCAAAGTACTGCACACTGAAGCCGGAACGCTCAAGGCGTCCGACGCTGTCACGTACCGCGGCCGAGGGAGCGGCACCCGCGCGAAGCCGGCGACACGCAGCTTGAAGGGCTCGGTACAGCATCGGCGCAAGGCGCTTTCCGGCTTTCGTCAGGTAACGGTTGCGGGAACTCAGCGCCAGCCCGCTTTTCCCCCTTACCGTGTCCACGCCGCATAGCCGGATGCGTCCGCCCAGGTGCGTTTGGTTCAGCCACTCGATGACCCGGTATTGCTGGTAATCTTTCAGACCGAAATAAGCCCGGTCCGGGCGGATCAATTCAAAAAAATGGAGCACGATGGTGGCCACGCCGTCAAAATGCCCCGGCCGAAACGGTGCGCATAATGTGTTCCGGAATTCGGTGACCCGGATTTGTTTGACGCGGGCACGCGACAAAAAGGCCGACTCCTTGGGCCAAAACAGGACGCTCGCCCCGGAACGGGCGCAAATCGCCCGATCCCGGACGCAATCCCTCGGATAACACGCATAATCTTCCGAAGGACCGAACTGCAACGGGTTAACAAACACGCTGACCACCACCACATCATTTTCCCGGCGAGCTTGACGGATCAGCCGCGCATGCCCGCGGTGAAGAAATCCCATGGTCGGCACAAAGCCGACAGAAGCCTTACGGGTGCGGGCTTTGCGGAGGAACGTCTGCAATTCCGCCCGCGTGGTCGCGATTTTCATGAGGGCCTTCCAAGTCTTCCCGAAGCTCCCGGATGCTTCGGCCCAGCCGCGGATGAATCCAATCCGCCGCAATCTCTTCCAGGGTCTCAAGCACAAAGATTCGGTTTTGAAGTCGTGGGTGCGGGATTTGCAGATTCTTGCCCTGAATGACCACTTCGCGCGAATAAAACAGAAGGTCGAGGTCAATGGGCCGGTCCGCATGATCGTTTTTGGAGGAGCGCCCGATCCGGCGCTCGATGACCTGGCATTTATAGAGAAGGTCTGTCGGCGCGAGTTCAGTCTCGATCAGAATCGCCCCGTTCAAAAACGGCCCTTGCCCCGCAGCGCCTTCGGCGGCCGGATACTCCTTAAGCGAAGACTGTGAAACAATCCGGGTTTCGGGAAGCTCGGCCAGAAGAGAGACGGCTTGGCGGATATTATCCTCGCGGTCACCGAGATTTGAGCCCACGCCGATCAGAACCTGGCTCATGATCTGATTCGGGATACCGCGCGCGACATCCGCTCGAGCGCTTCACGGATGCCCGGCGCCGGAACCGTCAGCGCGAAGCGCACAAAACCCTCTCCCATTTTTCCGAATCCGACTCCCGGCGTGATAACAATCCCCGTCTCCTCCAGAAGTTTTCGACAAAACTCCATGGAATCCCTCTGACCGCCGGGCATTCGGGTCCAGAGGTAAAAAGCCCCGTGCGGGCGGAAGACCGGCCACCCCATCGCTTCGAGCCCCCTCATCAGTAGATCGCGCCTTTTCTGGTAAACGCCGTTTAGCTTTGCAGAAAATTCTTCCGTCCGGCTCAGCGCCTCGACGCCCGCCATCTGAATCGCCGAAAATACTCCGGAATCGATATTGGATTTGATTTTGGCCAGCGCAGCAATCATTTGGGTATTTCCGGCCACAAAGCCGATTCTCCACCCGGTCATATTGAAGGTCTTCGACAGGGAGTGAAACTCAACCCCCACAGAGCGCGCTCCGTCCGCCTGCAAGAAACTGCCGGGCTTCCGATCGTCATAATAAAGCTCAGAATACGCGTTATCGTGACAGACGGCGATCCCCCGCCGCGCCGCGAAGCGCACCGTCTCCTCAAAGAACCGGCGCGGCGCCGCGGCGCCGGTAGGGTTATTGGGGTAATTGAGATACATGAGACGTATACCCGACGCGATTTTTTTGAAAGCAGGGTAATCCGGCAAAAATCCGTTAGACTCATGAAGAGGCATGGGAAC
>JADGBA010000051.1 GCA_015231685.1 Candidatus Omnitrophota bacterium
CCCGGAAGTACGGCGACACGGCGTGCGGGAGCGGTCTGGGCGATCCTGGGGCGGGGAGCCCCCTTCAAAAGAAGATTCCGCCCTTTGCGGATCTGGATACGCTGCTGGATCAGTGAAACCAAAGACTCCCTCCAATGGATAATGCGGAATATTCTAGCACAAGCCAGGCGCTTGCATGGAGGAAGGCTTTGTTATAGACTCTTGTCGACTCTCATGGACTCACCGATTCTTTTGACCGTCATTTTGGCAGTTCTCTTCGTCTTGTCCGCTTTTTTTTCCGGCATCGAAGCCGCTTATATTTCTCTTAACAAGATCCGCCTCGCGCATCTGAGAGAAAAACGAAAAAAAGGCGCTGAACGGGTGTATCACCTGTTGGCCCGGATGGAGGAACTGTTGACGACGGTCCTCGTCTGCAACAATCTCGTCAACACCGCCATCGCCGCAATCAGCGCCATCGTGTTTGTCGAATTTTTGGGTCATGAATGGGGGGTGGTCGCCTCCACCATCGTGGTGACTCTGGTGCTGTTGATTTTTTGCGAAACCACTCCGAAGATTTTTGCAACCAACCATCCGGAGACGGTCACCTTCGGCTCGCGCCATTTTATTTCGGTGCTTATCTTCATCTTCAATCCGGTGGTGCGCGTGTCCACGCGGATCTCGGCTTTGATCCTCAGGTGTTTTGGTGTGAAGCCCCGCCGACGCGGCCCGCTCGTGACGGAAGAGGAGATCAAGCTCATGGTCCGACTCGGCAAGGAGGAAGGGTATTACAGCGACCATGAACGCCGGATGCTTGAACGGATTTTCCACTTCGACGAAATCGATGTCTTCGAGGTGATGACGCCGTTTGAGAGAATGATCTCGGTGGATTTGAGTGTCGATGAGGACCTCCTGGCGGATATTCTCATGGAAAAGGGGCACAATCGTATCCCCGTATACGATAAGGATCCGCAAGTGACCTTTTGTATTGGATCAAAAACAACAAATTGATCCGCATCCAGGACCTGATGAGCCAGCCCTTTTATGTCGGGCCGGACAAAAAGGTGAGTCTTCTTCTAAGAGAGTTTCAGAGCCGGAAGGTTCAGATTGCGCTGGTGCGCGCCAAGACAGGAAAGATTCTGGGGCTCGTGACGCTTGAGGATCTCGTGGAGGAGATTGTCGGCGAAATCGAGGAATTCACTCCGGTCTGATGAGGCGGCGATGATCATTCCGTTCAAAGGCAAAGCCCCCGTGATTGATGCCGCCTATGTGGCGCCGTCAGCGACCGTGATCGGGCGGGTTCGTATCGGCCGGCACGCCAGCGTCTGGCCCGGCGCCGTGATCCGCGCGGACATCGCGCCCGTCCGTATCGGCGAGGGGACCAATGTGCAGGATTTGTGCATGATTCATGTGGACGTGGAGCGCCCGTGTGTCGTCGGAAAGCATGTCACGCTCGGCCATCAGTGCACGCTTCACGGCTGCCGCGTGGGCGACACGGCCCTGATCGGGATCGGAGCAAGGATTCTGACCGGTGCGTCCGTGGGGAAGAACTCGATTATCGGCGCGGGATCGGTGGTGCTCGAAAACGCCCGGATTCCCTCGGGGGTTTTGGCTGTGGGCACGCCGGCTAAGGTCATACGCAAGCTTACGCGCCGTGAGATGGCCGCGCTCGCGCGTTCCGCGGCGGAATATGTGAAGCTATCGCAGGAATACCGCCGGCAGAACTTGCTTTTTTGTCCGTCCGAAATGAAGTTTGTGACGGACTTGAAGGACCTTTTCGGATGAAAATCATCGCTCCCGGCGTAGCCGGACCTGTTACAGGGTCTTCCAAACTCCTCTATATTGTCCGCCACGGCGAGTCCGCCTCAAACAATGAGAACCGCATCCAGGGGCATTCGGATTCGGGGCTGACCGCGCGGGGCATGCGTCAGGCCGCCAAGGCCGGGCAGGCCCTTAAGGGCAAGGGGATCCGGCGGATTTTGTCCAGCGATCTCGGGCGGGCGCTTTCCACCGCCCGTGTGATCGGCCGGTCCTGCGGTTTGAGCGTGCGTCCGGATCCTTTATTAAGGGAAATTCGCCTGGGGAAGTGGGAGGGGTTGACGCCGGATGAGGTCAATCACCGCTTCGCTAACGGCTACCACCGGTGGCTCGCTTCGCCCTCGACGATGCATATTCCGGGCGCGGAACGCGTGAACGCTTTTCACCGGCGGGTGCGCGGTCGTGTACTGGCGATTCTGGCCGAGCCCGGACCGGGACCGGTGCTTCTGGTGACCCACGGCGGAGTGATCGCCTCGCTTCTGGCCTGGTGGCTCAAAGCCGACTTCGATACGGTGATTCTGAACCTGCGTGTCGACAACACGAGTATCACGGCGGTTGAGGAATCGGCCACACGCGTCAAGATTCACAGGCTCGCCCAGACCGCGCATTTGTCTCCGCGGGACCTGGGGACCAAAAACATTTTTTCTTCTCGCCGATGACGACTGCCGCGCCGCGCACTGACGGTCTTCTGGAGCTGGACGCCGCCGCTCTGGAGAAGGCGCTCATCGCCATCAACGACAAGCCGTTCCGGGCCCGTCAGATTCTGGGCTGGATTTATAAAAAGGGTGTGTATGATTTTGTCCGAATGACGGACCTCTCGCCGGGCCTTCGGCAGGAACTGGGCAGGAGATACTCTATCGTTTCTGCCCGCGTGGCCGCGACGAGGCGCTCCTCGAAGGACAAAAGCGCCAAGATTCTCATCGAGTATCCGGACCGCCAGACGGCTGAGGTGGTCTCGATGAAACGCAAGGACCGGCGGACGGTGTGTGTTTCTTCGCAGGCCGGGTGCCGTTACGGTTGCGTGTTTTGCGCGAGTTCCAAGGCGGGATTCGGGCGCAGTTTTTCTGCCGGAGAAATTCTACAACAGGTGCTTCTGGCGCGGGACCTTTTCCCGCAGGAGCGGGTCACCCACGTTGTGGTGATGGGGATGGGGGAGCCCTTTGATAATTATGACGCGGTCATGAAGGCCGTCGGGATGATGAATGACCCGCGGTGCTTCGGGATCGGCGCGCGGCGGATCACCGTGTCCACCGCGGGTGTCGTGCCGGGCATCCGCCGGTACGCCCACAAGGACATTCAGTCGGAGTTGTCGGTGTCCCTCCACGCCGCCAATGACCCGCTGCGTTCGAAGCTCATGCCCGTGAACCGCAAGTGGCCGCTGAAGGAACTCATGGCGGAATGCCGACGTTACACCGAATCAACCGGAAGGATCATCACCTTCGAGTACCTTCTGATCGACGGTGTGAACAATTCACGGCGTGACGTACAGGAACTCGTGAGCCTTATCGGCAAGATGCCCGCGAAGTTCAATTTGATTCCGTGCAATACCATTGCCGAGTTTGCCGGGGCCGGACCCGGGCGCGCCGACGCAGAACGGTTCAGGAACTGGCTCGGGTATGCGGGCCTGGCGGCGACGGTACGGTTCTCTTTGGGGTCAGATATCGAGGCCGCATGCGGGCAGCTGCGCCGGACGTTGCTCAAAAAGCCGAAGGGGCGTGTATAATGACGGTCATGCGTAGATTATGGGTGTTTGCCATGGTGTTTGTTTTTTCTGCGACGCTTGTATCCTGTTCACGGGCCGGGGATGTGGGGCCCGCAGGGACGGAGGGACACGCGGAGAGCGGCGCGGACACTGAGACGATTCCGGCGCCGGATTTCCGGCTGGACGATCTGGACGGAAATGAAGTGGTCTTGAGTTCTTACGAAGGCAAAAGCCCGGTGCTGATGATGTTCTGGTCAACCTGGTGCGTGTATTGCCGGATCGAAACACCCAAACTCATGCAGCTGCGCGAGACCTATGCGCCCGCGGAGCTGGAGATTTTTGGGGTGGATATCGGCGAAGGCGCGTTCAAGGTTTCTGAATATGCCCGAAAGATGAAATTGAATTATACGATTCTTCTTGACGAAACCTCCGACGTGGCCGACGCCTACGGCGTGCGGGGTGTGCCGACCTTTTTTCTGGTTGACCGCGAGGGGAATCTGGTGGCGATGGATCACGGCATCACGGACCGGATGAAAAATCTTATCCGGGAAGCCGTAGCCGGCTGAAACGTCGTTTGACTCAACAGCGTCACAGCGGTTTTTTATGATCGAACTCATCCAAAAAGGCGGGCCGGTGATGATCGCGCTTCTCGGCGCATCGGTGCTCGCCGTGACCTTCATCGTTGAGAGGCTCTTCTGGTGGTTTGCGCAGTACCGGGAGATGCCGGCCTCCGTCTGGGAGAGCCGCATGGGACTTCTTCGCGAGGGCGGGATCGGGCCGTTTCTGGATTTTTGCCGCACTTCCAAGGATCCGGTGGCGCGGACGTTTTGCCGCGCCGCCCGGGGCACCGAATCGATCCGGCCGGAGATTCTGGCCGCGGAGGCGGATGTTACCCTTCAGGATTCCCTCAAATTTCTCGGTCTTCTCGATACGGTGGTGACGCTTTCTCCTCTTCTGGGAATTTTTGGCACGGTGACCGGAATCATCCGGTCTTTTGATCTGATGGGCGCTCAGGGGATTTCTGATCCGCACGCGGTGAGCGCCGGGATCGCACAGGCGCTCATCACCACCGCCGCGGGCCTCGCGGTGGCCATGCCGAGCCTGGTCTGCCACAGCTTTTTTGTGTCCAAGTCGGAGCGGCTGGCTGCGCGGCTCGATCGGGCATGCGCTGAATTTGAAATTGCCGCGGCGCGCCCGGCGCGCAAGGGAACCCGCCCATGCGAACCCGTCGCCTGAGACGGACCCTCCCCAAATCCTCCGGCATCCGGATTATTCCGCTTATCGATGTGATGTTTTTGCTGTTGGCGTTTTTTGTCCTCACCACGATGAATCTTGTGGCCCGGAAGGGGATTTTTGTGGATCTTGCTACAAGCGAAACTTCCAAGGATCTCGGACCGGGAACGGGCGTGGTGAGGCTCACGATCGACCGGCAGGGACAGTACTACCTGGGCGCTCAGGCCGTCGATGACGAAAGTATGAAAGCGCTTCTGGCCAACGCCAAATCCCGCGGCGTGCCTTATGCGGTGATTGACGCGGATGAGAGGACCGCGCACGGACGAGTGGTCCGGTTACTGGATATGGTCCGTCAGAGCGGGCTTCGCGAGGCCGCGATCAGCGTCAAGGACCAGTCTGCGAATCCGCGCGTGAGCTGAGCTCAACGGGTACTCTTCGAGACGGTTTTTGGGCACCCACACGCTTTTCCAGATCCCGCAATGTTCTTTTGGGCCGGCTGCGGCTTTGGCCCGGTAAACTTCCAGGGTTTCCGCGTAGCGGGTATAGTGTCGTTTGAGCGAGGTGATTTTGCGGAGGCGAAGCTCCGGCCGGCCGAGGTGCCGCTTGAGAAGGCGGGCCGCATGGGCTGCCGTCAATCCTTCGTCCGGAGCGAATTTTAATTCCGGAAACTCCCACAGCCCTCCCATGATCCGGCCGACCGGCCGGCGGTGCAAAAAGAATCGGTTCTTATGTTCCAGGATGACCGCCGCGGCGCGGACCTTGGTGAGAAGGATCCGGCGTTTTTTTTGGGGGATGCGTGCGGTGAGGTTCTTCTCGCGCGCCAGGCAGTGCCGCGATACGGGGCACGAGCCGCAGGCGGGGGTTTTGGGCGTGCAGATGAGCGCCCCGAGCTCCATAAGCGCCTCGTTGAAGCGGCCGGGGTTTGAGGAGGGAACCAGACCGGCCTCGATATCCAGGATATGCCGCCGCGTGGTTTCTTCGTCGATGGGCCGGCGGATGGCCTCCAGCCGTGCGATGACCCGGAGCACGTTGCCGTCGGCGATGGGGGCTTTGCGGTTATGCCCAATACTCAGAATAGCGCCCGCCGAATAAGGACCGATGCCGGGAACTTCAAGGAGCTCTTTCATGGTTAGAGGAATACGACCGTCGTGGTGGCGGATGATGTGTTGGGCCGCGCGCTTGAGGTTGCGCGCGCGGGAGTAGTAGCCAAGGCCCTGCCAGAGATGCAGGATTTTCTGCTCCGGGGCCCGGGCCAGTGCGTGAGTGTCAGGAAGCGCTTTCATCCAACGCTCAAAAAACGGCGTTGCCGTTTTGACCTGGGTTTGCTGGAGCATGACTTCAGAAATCCAGGTCGCGTAGGGGGAGCGCTTCCGGCGCCACGGAAGGTCGCGGGCGTTTCGGGTGAACCAGAGGGTCAGATCCCGTCGAAAAGAGGCGGCGTTTTTCATGATGGCGCATTGTAGCATGAGTCCCCTGAGAACATGATTGTGCATGCGGCGAAGATGGAATATAATCTCGCCTGTTTAAAAGATAGGGAGAGGGGCAGGAATGAGTTTTTCGGTAACAAAGCGTTTTAACTTTTCTTACGGTCATCGGCTGACACGGACGCAGGGGCGTTGTGCCAATTATCACGGACATAATGGCGTTGCCGAGATTCTCTGCCGCAAAGAGGAGCTGGACGCGGGCAATATGGTGGTGAACTTTGACCGGATTTCGGATGCCCTGAAGAGCTGGATTGATTCGACACTGGACCACCGGATGATCCTGAACCGGGAAGATCCTTTGGTCTCACAGCTGGTTGACGGGGGCCAAAAACCCGTTCTTACGGACGGAGATCCCACCGCGGAATCTATCGCGCGCTTGATTTACCAAAAGGCAGTTGAAGCGGGGCTGCCCGTGCATGAAGTTACGGTTTGGGAGACCCCGTCGTCGTCCGCGACGATTGCCCCACGCATTTCTTGAAATAGCTCCACCCGTTGGGCATACTTCTATCAATTGGTGACCGGGATGGCTATGGTTTGATGACCTTTGCTTATGAACAATAAATTCAAATATTTAATAAGGGTTATTGCGTGTGTTGTCGTTGTCAGCTTCCTGACTCAGGAAGCGGCTATGGCGGCGCCTGTGGGTGGGGTGCGCGCGCAGGCATCGACTCCTTTCGCGGCCGATTCATCACCCGTTGACCCTCAGTCGCTGCGTATCCCCTTCAGGAACGTCATTCTGCGTGAGGAATATCGCGGCAGGACACCGCGGCTCGTGGTGTTGTTTCAGGACGCGCACTCCAACGAGAGCGGCCAGAAGAATCTGGCCCTGGCGCTGTCTGCGCTGATGCGGGAACACGGCTTTCGATCGGTTCTTGTGGAAGGCGCTTCCACTGACGTGACGCTTTCACCGATCAAGCCTCTCGCGGATGAGCGCGCGTGGGAGCAGGTGGCCAGGCGGTTTTTGACCGAAGGGAAGATTTCGGGCGAGGAATACCTCAATCTCACGACCGATCTGCCGATGCGGATCATCGGCGTTGAGGATGAGGCGCTTTATTCGGAGGGGCTCGAGGTATATGCCCAAATCGCTTCATTCCGGGAGCCGGTTTTGGCGTATTTGCGACGTGCCCGTATCGCGACGGAGCGTCTCAAAAACCGGATGTTCCCCCGAAAGCTCCTGGGCTTGGACGCGGATGCGGACCGGGCAGGAACGCTGATGCGGCAGGGGGAATTCGGGGGGATGGTTCGCGCCTTACTTGACGCGGCGGACGAGCACAGCGCCAAGACGAATGATTTGGAGTCAATCCATCAGCTCGAAGAGATTCTGCGGCTCGAGGAATCTGTCGATTTTGAGGCAGCCAATATCGAAAAGATCAAACTGTTTGAAGCCGCGGCTGCCCGTGCCGGAGTTCGGTACGAAGACCTTGTGGAGGAAGCGGAGCGCACAGCGGGCTCCGTCGCCGCGGAAACGGTGTTCTTGAGAAAGGTTTTGGGTCTTGCCGGCCGGGACGTTTCCGTCGCAGGCGGGGAGCCTTCGGAACTCTCCAAAGCACTGGATTATCTGGAGCGTTTCTCACGGCTGGACATCGCGGAGGTGTATGGTGAGATCGAGCGCCTAAAAGAGCGTGTTTTTGAAAGCGCGCTTCATCCGGACGCGCTCAGGCTCTGGCGTCTCGACCGCTATCTGGGGCTTCTCGAAGCGGCTTTTCAGATCCGGCTCTCTTCGGATGAATACCGCCGGCTGTCGGATTTCGCCCCGATGTTTCCGACGGAAAAGTGGGTGGCGTTTGTGAACCGGCGCCTTGCTGAAAAACGCTGTTTTGAAGACATGATCCCCTACGACGCGCTTCTTGAGGAGCGTCTCCAATGGGCGCACCGTTTTTATCGGAATGTGGGGTTGCGCGACGAGGTGTTTGTCCGCAAGACCGTCGACCAATTCGACTCTCAGGGAGAAGACGGTGTCTTTCTCGTGGCCGGCGGATATCACACCGAGAATCTCACCCGGCTTCTGCGCGCGAAAGAGATCTCTTATGTGGTCCTGACACCGGTGGTGACCGGCGAAACGGACACCGAACATTACGAAAGCGTGCTCTTGTCCTCGG